>NZ_JANNDR010000237.1:0-4060 GCF_031378165.1 Chamaesiphon sp. OTE_75_metabat_556 | reverse complement strand
CAATTCTTTCTCTTAAATCCATTGAGTATGGCTTCACAATCTAAACCCGAACCTAAATTCTAATATTCAACTTACTGTACCTCATAAACCCGCAAACCGCTGTATACTTACGTGAATTTAGTCAGGCATTCTTTGCTTACTGGGCAGGGGATACCTCGGTGAAGAACAAAGGATCTTTAATATTCAATCCTTTCGAGCGATACAAGCATGTTGCTCCTATTCATCGAGTCATTTTTATACTTGTATTCCTAATAATGGGAGGAGTTTGGCTACCAGGTGGAATTGCATACATTAATCAACACAAGATAAGAAATCGTCTTTTGCGAAGCACTGTTGCAGCCGCAAGACCGATTTCTAGTATTTTAATATCCTTAATCCTTTCATTTTATTTCCAAAATATCTCTAGTGATATTTCAATAATAGAGAGTAAAATCACAGAAGATTTATGGTTGCCTGTCAGCATAGCGTTTTTAGTTTACTTACAGGTTTTTGCAGCGATCTTTAACCTGATACCAATTCCTGGACTAGATGGATATGATATTATAGATCCTTGGCTGTCAAACCATGTTCGATCTAAATTCAATTACTTAAGAAAATACAATACATTAATTATTATTGGGCTGCTGTGGTGGAGTGTCTTTTCATTTCGGTTAATTGAAATAACTGTTAGCAAGACGCTAAAAATCCCGAACACCTTTATCGAGGCAGGATTATTCTCTTTTCAACAAACTCTATATCTAATATTTAGTTTTGCGTTTTTCATGATTGTGATTTGGAGTTGGGGCTTAAATTATCCATCAAATATAACTAATAAATCTCAGGATTCAGTGAAGAGAAAAGCTACTGTCGCAAATCGCCCAGATAGAGGCACTCACAGCAATCCAACTGCTAGCGGAAATACAGTCAAAGAAAAGGTTAACATTAGTAGTCAAGTACATCCAGAAACTCGTAGACGCGCGATCGCATTAGCTAGCTATGATAAGGATCGTATTGAGCGATTATTAAATGGCGTTCGTCTTAAAAATCCAGATCGCTCTGAGCAATGGTATTGGGAGAAAATTTTGTATGACATGGAACGAGATCGGGGATTCTGAGTACTGATTCATACGCTTCGTAAAAACTAGATCGTCCAGTATCGATCGCTGCATGATGATTGGAAACTATGAAATCATTGCCAACCCGATGACTAAATCGATCGCATAACATTAACCATGAGCACAAAAGATAAACTTATTTGCGCCACCTACGCGCTGATTGCCTTGGTAGCTTTGCCAGCTACCTGGATCAATAATATTGCCTTCATGACCCAGCCTACCAACAATTCCATGCTGGACTTCATACGTGCTGCCTACGTCAACGCTGCCACCGCGTCCCTTGCCAACGATCTCTTCCTGCTCGCCGCCGCTGCCTGTATCTTCATGGCGATCGAAGGTCGGCGGGTGGGGATTCGCTACGTCTGGCTCTACATCACATTCTCCGCGCTCATTGCCATTAGTGTCACCTTTCCGCTATTTCTCCTCGTCAGACACATCAAGATTACCAACCCGCAGCCCGAACAAATTACCACCGAAGCCGTTTAAACCATCCTCTGAAAAATCCCCTCCCAGGAGCGGCGGTTTTATGCTGGGGTTCCCTCAGAATAAAAAAACGACAAGACAGGGGTGCCCACAGGGTGGGGTGGGTAGATCCCCGCCACCTACCAAAAATCTCGGATCGATCGCCACTACTCCCTTTCCGGCATAAGACTATAGGAATTTAGCCACTCAAAAGCTTGTCCTATCAGGATTTACCACTGGTAATCTTATCGCAGGAAGGGAGTAAGCACCAATCCATTCGGTAGACCACACACCCATAAATCAATCGCTGATGATACCATAAATAGATAAGAAAGCTGTAAAGATATAAATACTTCAGCACTCATATTTTTTAGATTAAACTCCCCCATCGCTTGCCCACTATGCTGAAAAAATTATTTGGCGATCCCAACGCTCGCAAACTGAAAAAGTATCAACCGATCGTGACCGAGATTACGCTGCTCGAAGAAGAAATGCAGCAGCTCAGTGACGAGCAACTCAAAGGGAAAACCACAGAATTCAAGCGCAGACTGGAGCAAGCGAATAACGACGAGGAAGAAAAAGAACTCCTCAACGACCTCCTCCCCGAAGCCTTTGCCGTCGTCCGTGAAGCTGGCAAACGCGTTCTCGGTTTGCGCCACTTTGATGTGCAGATGCTCGGTGGGATGATTCTCCATGAAGGCCAAATCGCCGAAATGAAAACTGGGGAAGGTAAAACTCTAGTAGCAACGCTGCCCGCCTATCTCAATGCCCTCAGAGGCAAAGGCGTCCATGTCATCACCGTCAACGATTATCTGGCCAGACGTGATGCTGAGTGGATGGGACAAGTTCACCGCTTCTTGGGATTATCCGTCGGCTTGATCCAATCGGGGATGAGTCCCCCAGAGCGGAAAAAAAATTATAACTGCGATGTCACCTACGCCACCAACAGCGAGCTAGGTTTTGACTATCTGCGAGATAATATGGCCGAAGCAATGGCCGAAGTCGTCCAACGTCCGTTTAACTTTTGCATTATTGACGAAGTAGACTCAATTCTCATTGATGAAGCACGGACGCCCTTGATTATTTCTGGTCAAGTCGAACGTCCGACCGAGAAATATCTCCGAGCTGCCGATATCGCCCGTGGCTTGAACAAGGAAAACCACTATGAAGTAGACGAAAAAGCGCGGAATGTGCTGTTGAATGAGGAAGGTTACTCGGAAGCAGAGCGGCTGCTCGGCGTCACGGATCTCTATAACGAAGAAGATCCTTGGGCACACTATATCTTTAATGCGATCAAAGCCAAAGAACTCTTCATCTGCGATGTCAATTACATCATCATGAACGGTGAAGTAACGATCGTTGATGAATTTACCGGACGGGTACTCGCCGGACGTCGCTGGAGCGATGGCTTGCACCAAGCCGTCGAAGCTAAGGAAAAGGTCAAAATTCAGAATGAAACTCAAACCCTCGCAACGATTACTTACCAAAACTTCTTCCTGCTCTATCCCAAATTAGGTGGGATGACGGGTACGGCCAAAACCGAAGAAGTCGAGCTGGAAAAAACCTATAAAATTCAGGTCACGGTAATGCCCACCAATCGGGTACGCCAGCGATATGACTATCCTGATGTCGTCTACAAAACCGAAGAAGCCAAATGGCGCGCTGTCGCTCAAGAATGCGCGGAAATGCACAATACTGGTCGCCCAGTGTTAGTTGGTACCACCAGTATCGAAAAATCGGAGATTCTCTCTCAACTATTGCATCAACTAGAAATTCCCCACCAACTCCTGAATGCTAAACCAGAGAACGTGGAGCGGGAATCGGAAATCATCGCTCAAGCCGGACGTAAAGGTGCAGTGACGATCGCGACCAACATGGCCGGACGCGGAACGGATATCATCTTAGGTGGTAACTCCGACTATATGGCACGTCTGAAAATTCGGGAATTCCTGATGCCCCGGATTGTCGCACCAGAAGATGATGGTAATTTTAGCCCCGCGACTGTCGCCGCAGCTCAACAGAGCAAGGCTTCCGGTCAAGGTTTTGGTGGTGGGAAGAAAGTCAAAACTTGGAAAGCATCGCCGGATATTTTCCCCACTGAAATTTCTAAGGAAACTGAAGAGCTACTCAAAGATGCGGTCAACTTTGCGGTTAGTTACTATGGCGAACGCAGCGTCTCCGAACTCGATGCCGAAGAAACCATCGCTGTCGCCTGTGAAAAAGCCCCCACCGAAATCGAAGCCATCCAAAAGCTGCGGAATGCCTACAAAGCCGTCCGCCAAGAGTACGACGCTTTTACGAAGGTCGAACATGAGGAAGTACTAACTAATGGCGGTTTGCACGTCATCGGTACCGAACGCCATGAATCGCGGCGGGTAGATAACCAACTACGCGGTCGGGCGGGTCGTCAGGGCGATAAAGGTTCCACTAAGTTCTTCCTCAGTTTAAAAGATCCCTTGATGCAAATCTTCGGTGGCGATCGAGTCAGCAGCTTGATGGATGCT
>NZ_JANNDR010000023.1:0-3171 GCF_031378165.1 Chamaesiphon sp. OTE_75_metabat_556 | reverse complement strand
TGTTTTTTGTGTGGTTTGCGTTCTCATTTTGTTTTTGTTCCCGGCACCCACACCAGTACAAAGCATTTGTTAGCTTCAAATCTGGAGCTAAATTCGATCTCTAGCAGGATGAATCTTTGGCAGTCACAGCTACCAGCGGATTTGATCGCTAGTCTCAGATTTTATGCTGCTGAAGTAACCCGATCAACTGCTGATACATACTTTCACCAACAAAACTGTATCAGCTTAGACTGAATACGCACATCATGAACCAACCTACACACCATAGCATTCCTTCAGGCACTCGTACTATGTCTTTAAAGCAATTAAATGTAAAGATTCCCGAACAAGAACTAAGAATTCTCGAAGCTTTCGCCGAAAAAACTGAGAGAACGAAGACAGATATTATTAGGGAGTTTATCAGATCTCTCCAGGCTAAAATCTGAAGGTTCGACCATCTTGACTTGCATTGACACGATCTTTATGCCCGATCGTTACGTACAGCGATCGGGCAAACTTTGGCCAATATAGCACTTAGGTATCTATTGTCTAGCATATCACTAATTGTCAACATCGATCGACAAAGATTTAAAGATTGACATTAACTTAGTGTCGGTACTATCTAAACGTCTAAAAAACCGAATTATAATAGTAGCGGTCAGTAAAATTATTTCTCTAAATTAATTGTGTCACCTTCACTGCCAAACTGGCGAGTCGCCAAGGCTGTACTGAAACGATCGCCGTTGGCGATCGCTGTCGATATCGGTAGATTGGTAGTACCAAGTTGTTTGCTCATTGCCACGATCGTCTCCATCAGTGGCTGTACTGGACAATCCTTGCAGAAAACCTTTGCCCCAGATCCGAACCTCGATCGACCAGTCAGTGTCGGCAACCCAGCCGCAGAGACGCCATCTCCGGCAGCCAGTGACCTACCTGCCGATTTCCCTCGCTATCCCCAAGCTAAGCTGCAATCTGCCGAACAGACGACCGATCGTGGCACCGTCACCACCTGGACGACCTCAGATCCGATCGATTTTGTCTACAAATTCTACCAACAAGAATTAACTGCCAAGCAATGGCAAATTGTCACCCAACCCAGCGATAGTAATCCGATCCTCGTGGCGAAATTAGCGCGAGTAGATGTCTCGATCGCGCCGCAAACTAGCCCAGATAAACAGCAAACTGGCGTGACTACCTATACCATTAGTATCGCTGGCGCGACTGCGGCGGCAGCACCCACAACCCCCACGCCAACGCCGACAACTGAAAATACACCCACCCCGACACCCACAGCAGCCCCCCTGCCCAGCACCAAATCGATCGCCAAACTCCCCGCCACCACCACCGAGTATCTCAAAGATCTCACTCAAATTGGCGTCTTCACTAGTGCCGATACCGCACCCAATCGCGCAGTCACTCGCCGCGAATATGCTCGGTGGCTAGTTGCTGCCCACAATCGGATTACCGGTACCAAACCGACCCAACAAATCAAACTAGCCACAACCGATACCAAACCTGTATTTCAGGACGTCCCGAGTACCAATCCCGATTTTCCAAGCATTCAAGGACTAGCAGAGGCGGGACTGATTCCCAGCCCCCTCAGCGGCGATGCTACTGCCGTCCTCTTTCGTCCCAATGCCCCGCTGACGCGCGAACAGATGATTTTGTGGAAAGTACCCCTAGACACTCGCCAAACGCTTCCTAATGCATCGCTGGATGCCGTCAAACAGACATGGGGATTTCAAGATGCGGGCAAAGTCGATCCGAAAGCTTTGCGGGCGGTATTAGCTGACTTTCAAAATGGCGAACAATCAAATATTCGCCGCGCGTTTGGCTATACTACGTTGTTTCAACCCAAGAAAACCGTGAATTTGGGCGAAGTTGCCACAGCCCTTTGGTATTTTGGGGCTAATAGTGAAGGTTTATCGGCGCGTGATGCGATCGCGATCGATAAATAAAGTTCACAGGTATAAAGTCATGAATAGCTCTCGGCGGTATCGATCTCGTTATGATGTATACTCACCTCCATCTAAGCTCAGCGATCGATCGGTGGATTCTTGGCTACTAATGGATTTGTGAAAATCGCTGCCGAAGCAAATCGGCGGATTGATTCGATGATGGGGGATGATTGCATCTCGTGTCGAGCAGTCGCAATCTGTGAATTGTGCCTGCTCGATCGGTTATCCTCGATCGTTTCTGGTAAAATTAGCCTTCATCAACCCTATCGACCCTGCAAATGCTCACCAATGCCCCTCTGCTAGTAGTTCAGGATGTCCGCGCTGGTTATGTTCCTGGCTCAGATATCCTCAATGGGATTAACTTTGTCGTCCAACCCGGCGAATTGGTGGCAGTCATCGGCGGGAATGGTGCGGGGAAATCCACCTTGGCGAAAACGATTTTTGGGTTGTTGACGCCGCATAGTGGGACGATTACGTTTAAGGGCGAACAAATCGGTGGACTCAAATCCGATCGGATCGTCCAGAAGGGGATGTGTTATGTGCCCCAAATCTCGAATGTATTTAAGTCCCTGACGATCGAAGAAAATCTCGAAATGGGTGGTTTCATCCGCACCAGCGATCTCAAACAGCTCAAACAAAAAATCTTTACGATGTTTCCCCGCCTCGCCGAGCGGCGAAAACAACGCGCGGGCACCCTCTCTGGTGGCGAACGCCAAATGTTAGCAATGGGTAAAGCATTGATGCTCGATCCCGAATTATTGGTGCTAGATGAGCCGTCTGCTGCACTCTCACCCGCTTTAGTTACCGACGTGCTCAAACAGATTCGGGCGATTAATCAAAATGGGACAGCGATTGTCTTAGTCGAGCAAAATGCCAAAAAAGCCTTAACAATGTCCGATCGAGCCTATGTGTTGGATACTGGTATCGTCAAGCATGAAGGTAGCGGTGCTGACTTACTCAAAGATCCGAAGGTGATTGAGACTTATCTGGGTGTCGGCGGACACTAAGGTTGGCTAGTTTTGACATGCTGTAATTTCCAAGCCAGTCCCGAAATAAAATTATTAGTCACATGTGCCACGATCGGGATGAAGAGATTGCCCGTTTCGACCATCGTAAAGGCGAGTAAGATCCCTACTAATGTCGCCCACACTGCATACGGCCATTGTTGGACATTGGTCATGTGCAGCACGCCAAAACACAATGAAGATAACACAATCCCGATCGGATCTAAGCC
>NZ_JANNDR010000006.1:0-3139 GCF_031378165.1 Chamaesiphon sp. OTE_75_metabat_556 | reverse complement strand
CGAGTTTTGGCCGGAATACCCAGGCGGTAGAGTTTTTCCTCGACATCTTGCATGTAGACTTGCACGCGCTCTGGGATGGCACCAAAGTAGTGATCGTCAAATTGTTGACCTTTAGCGGGTGGTTTGCCAAATAGCGTGCGGCCAGCCAGTAATAAGTCGGGACGACTATTGGCAAAGTTGGCATCGACCAAGAAGTATTCTTGCTCGGCACCACAACTAGAATTCACTGGGGCGATATTGGTATTGCCCAAGATTTTCAAGACTCTAGTAGCGGATTTGTTCATCGCGGCGTTCGATCGCAACAATGGCGTCTTCTTGTCGAGAGCTTCCCCAGTCCACGAGACAAATACCGTCGGGATACACAAGGTGGAACCATTATCGGTTTCCATGATGAAGGCTGGACTAGTCACGTCCCAGGCCGTATAACCGCGAGCTTCAAAGGTCGAGCGGATGCCACCATTGGGGAAGGACGAGCCATCGGGTTCGCCTTGGACTAGCAGTTTGCCAGCAAACTCGGAGATCACCGAACCATCGCTTTGGACGGAAACAAACCCGTCGTGCTTTTCAGCGGTCGCATTTGTCAGCGGATAGAATACGTGCGCGTAATAGAGTGCGCCTTTGGAAATCGCCCAATCTTTCATGGCGACTGCTACAGAGTCCGCAACTGCAATATTTAGCGGTTCGCCAGTTTGGATCGTTTTTTTGACAGATTTGAAGACATCCTTGGGCAGACTTTCTTGCATCTTGCTCAAGGTGAAGACATCGCACGCCCACAGATCTTCGAGCCGTTTCGGAGCCTTAGGCGGCATTGGCTCGCGGTTAGTAATTTGATAAATTGCTTGCATCCGGGATTCGTTTCCACTCACAGCTTTGTTCCTCTCTGGCTCTTAACACCAATAAATAATAATTCTGAATAGCTTTCTAAAATAGCTATATATGATACCAATTTACAGCGATGAATATGTTCACTCGATCGAAAAGACCGCATTGATGCCGTAACTATTTAGATTTTAATGCTACAGCATTGCACCAAATCGATCGAGCGAAATAACTTAAGCTGATGAAATCTACAATCCGTTTAACACAGTTCGCAGACTCAATTTTGGGATATTATCGCATGGTAACGCGAGATCTGGAAATTTTGTGGCTAAATCGATCGATTTGGTGACAACTCAGCCAGATGTATCGATCCTGGCAATTGTTACCCAAATAACTGGACAGTAGATTAAATTAAGTTATGATAAAGATTGTGAGCAAAGTTATTTTAAGAACTTCTCGCCACCACAAAATTATTCATTTTTGGCATAGTTTTCAGATGAGTATCTCCTCACCCACTCCAACTAACGATACCTCGATTTGGACTAGCCTCAAACAAGCAATATCTGCTAGTTCGGGGTTTCAAAACTGGGCATCACAACTATCTACTCCAGAACGGGCAGACCTCAATCCTGATACCCTGGTACAACGCTATCTGCGCGAAACTTTAGAGACTTTAGCTTACTAACAAAAATTCAAAAGGCGATTCGGTGTCTCTACCGATCGCCGCTTGAATATCAACCTTATTTTCAGTCGATCGACCTTAAGATCCGCGTAACCGCATCCGGCGCGTCCAGACCAATAAGATTAATAAAAATACGACTACTGGGATTCCGACTAAATAGCGATCGGGAGATCTCATCAACTGTAGATAACTATCGATCAGCAAATCGCCGCGAAATAGGGCAATTGCGCCACCTAAAGCGATCGCGGGGCCAAACGGTAAAGGTTTAATTAATTGAGTTGCGCCAGCTTTGAAGCTCCGACCCATGATCGCGCTGTAAGCTGCCACAGCCACAAATCCCCCGATCGCGAGCACTGACGCAATGCCGCCAGTCAGTAGGACAATTTTCCAGCTCGACCACGCACCAATCATCGCCATCAGTTTGGCATCGCCGCCACCTTGCGCCAATTGACCCATCATAATGCTGCCGACGAGGGCAATCGTATCGTAGAGCCAAATGCCTACTAACATGCCCAGGATGCCTTGGATCAGGTATTCTCGCCCGCCCGCGATCGAATGATTGCTATCTAAAAAACCAGCGGCAAATTGAAATGCCAACCCCAGCACTAGTCCCGATTGGGTGAGCGGATTGGGGAGGGTCATTGTATCAAGATCGATCAGGGTGAGTGCGAGCAGCCAGCACATCAACAGCGAATACCCGATCGTCTGAATCGACAGACCATAGCGATTGTAAACCAGGACAAAGATAATCGCCGTTACAGCTTCGACGATCGGGTAACGTGGCGAAATCGGCGTCTGACAATGCCGACACTTACCGCGTAATAATAACCAGCCCAAGATCGGAATATTTTCATCCATACCGAGCTGATGAAAACATTTTGGGCACCGCGATGGCGGCCATAAGATCGAAAGACCAGCCGGAACGCGATAGACGACTACATTTAGAAAGCTGCCGATCGCCGCACCCAACCAAAAGACTATAACTTGAACGATCGTATCGTAAATATTCACTACTATAGCGATCTGCTTTGTAGATGCAGATAGAGATAAACTAAATCTATCATGCCCCGACTGGGGTGAGAAATTCCGTTAACCACTTCACATCAAACCAACGAGCTGTACCTAATTTTCTAACTGGTCGATCGAGATAAAATACTCTTCAGGCAGCAGAATCGGAAAACTACTAAAAATTAATTTACCCCGATAACTAAGTTTATGCATTGCCACCCCAATCGGCTGGCGGCGGCGATCGCGATCGGGGTTAACCTGACAATAAAAAGTATAGATATCTTTCGCAGCCCTAAGGAGTGCCGGATCGATCGGGATTTGAGAGTTGAACTGCGACATGGGAATAGATTTGGCTGGAGGCGGCTCAATCGTAAACAAAGTAGTTGTTCCTAAAATTATTTTTGAATATTTTTAAGATCGATGCGGGTGAATTTGCAGTTAAATTACATACTGAAATCGATCGCACCCGATCTGTCATTGACGCGAGCTTCGCCTAGGAAGACAATTAACATCCCGCTGGAGCTGGATCGAAGCTAGGATAAGGCCGCGATCGCGACTCGACCCATCTCCCGACAGCCAACTGGGGTCATGTCTGCTGACATAATATCACCAGTTCTGTAACCCAGATCC
>NZ_JANNDR010000580.1:0-1893 GCF_031378165.1 Chamaesiphon sp. OTE_75_metabat_556 | reverse complement strand
AGAAATTGTACGTGTGGTCAATGCTCGCCAGGATTTAGTAGGATTATTCGAGAGCGAGGAATAGCATATATCTCGAATTGAATTATTTTAAATTAAAGATCGATTTATTTACTGAAGATTCGATATCTGCGGTTTTTATTTAAATAGGTTATTATAGATTCATACTGTATTAAAATCTGAATTATGAAGCTTGATTCTTTACTATGGGGTTTAGCCAAAATCGTCGAAAATGGTGAATTAAAGAAAACGAAAGAAAATATCCTCGATGAAGCATCGCCAAAAATCCAAGAATTATTTGGTTTGATACAACGCAAGCTTCCTCAGACTAAAACAGCAAAATCTCTCGCAGCCAGACAATCACTCGATCGTATGCAGGTGGCAATCGATGTAGAGCCGATCGAGAAAGATCCAGAGTTAGTTAAATTATTAGCCGAATTTCAACCTCTAATCACTAAAGAATTGCGAGATAAGTTCGAGACAGAAGCCGCAAAAGCTTGGTTTGAAAATATTCTGTTGAGTCACGAGCAATTCAATAATCGATCGCAGGCAAATCAATTTAACGTTCCACATGTGACTTTAACCAATAGGTATTAGACCCTGGTTTACTGACAAAAGTCAGTAAACTAGCTAATCCTGTCAGGTTTTCACTTGCTAAGTATGTCTAGTAGTTGACTATCTCAACTCTAACAGTTGGGTAATATTCAGATTTCTCATCCTGCCGCGCCATCACTGGATCGAGTGTTGGGCTATATTAAGAATAAGAATGAAGAGTTCGATCGATATGCCCTGCCTTTGTAGTCGATCGCCACAATTGTGAATTTATGGATGCTAATCTCGATCGCAATGTCCTCGGTACCGAACTTCAGACTTGCTGTACCGACCCGATGACGGGGTTTTTTCGGACGGGAGTCTGTGCGACTGGCCCACAAGATCGCGGTACACACGTTGTTTGCGCGCGCGTGAGTGCCGAATTTTTGACATATACGCAAGCACAGGGCAACGATCTGAGCACCCCCGTTCCCGCTGCCAATTTTCCTGGCTTAAAACCGGGTGATAAATGGTGTCTGTGTGCGTCGCGGTGGCAACAAGCTCTAGAAGATGGCGTCGCGCCGCCAGTCGATTTGGCTGCCACTCATAGTGCCGCACTCAAGTTTGTGTCTTTGGCAGATCTTCAGCAACATGCGATTTCCTGATGAGCGATCAGTTCCCGATTGAAGTAGCGATCGCGATCCTGCCCTATGAGGGTAAGTTTTTGATGCAATTACGCGATAATATCCCGACGATTCTCTATCCAGGCTTATGGGGTTTATTTGGCGGACATATCGAAGCGGGTGAAACGCCAGAAGTAGCCGTCGAGCGGGAAGTATTAGAAGAAATCGGCTACCAACTCAAAGAGCCAAAAAAGTTTGCTTGTTATAGTGACGATCGCGTGATCAGACATATTTTCTATGCGCCTTTGACTGTCGATCTCGATCGCTTAGTTTTGACTGAAGGCTGGGATTTTGGGTTGATTACGCCCGCCCAAATCGAGGCTGGAGTTGCCTATTCGGCGATCGCAGGCGAAGAACGTCCGTTAGGGATAGTACATCAACAGATTATGCTGGACTTTATCGAATGGTGGAGTTAGTCGATCGAGATCGCTCTGCTGACTGAGTGATAGTCATCGTAACTGATATCCCGACGGTCATAATTAACATTGATTGTGGCGCAAATGCCAACAAGATTAGGTAGAAAAATGACAAAAATGAATAGATTAAAAAAGAAGTCATCCCAAGTCGGCGCGGCGATCGAGAATTTATGTGTGGATACCAAGACTGAATCAAAACAGATAACGTATAACTAATAACTAAAAAATTAGCTGCGACAGTCAATACTAATTCCCATTCTTCAGGA
>NZ_JANNDR010000578.1:0-3453 GCF_031378165.1 Chamaesiphon sp. OTE_75_metabat_556 | reverse complement strand
CATACTATAATCGCGGCAATGTTCGCTATCGGCTCGAAGATCTCCACGGTGCTTTAACGGACTACGATCGCGCCATCCAACTCGATCGCACTCGACCCAAAAGCTACTATAACAGAGGTTTGACGAGGGTATATCTCGGCGATCGTCAAGGCGGTCGCGAAGATCTTCAGATGGCTGCCGATCTCTTTCGCCAGCAAGGTCGCGATTGGGATTATCAGCGCACGCTCGAAAAAGTCCAAGAAGTTTAGTCGATAATTGATAATTGATAATTAATAATTGATAGTCGATCGCTAAATAGACGACAAACTATCGAGCTAAAGACAGCCAGCGGAATTAACCGCTGGCTGTTTTTAGTGGACTTCTTCGATCGTGACAGCATCTAGACTGACCCAAGCGATTTTGGCGATGCCGCGATCGAGGGCGATTTGACGAATGCGATCGGGATCTTCATTATCGAGGTACATTTCTACGCACATTTTTGCAGGCACCGATCTGAGCTTGTTGCTATAGATGAGGGCAGCGGCAGCGGCAGTAGGGTCAGTGGCCACTACCAACCAATCAGGTTTGGCAGTGTAATGGGGCATGGCGGGGTGCGTTTGCAGAACTTGCTGTAAATCTTCAATATTCAACACAAAGCCAATCCCTGGGAAGTTTTGCCCTTGGGGGTGATAGAGGGCGAGTAACTGATCGTACCGCCCGCCTTCGCCGACAACGTAAGTTCGATCGTCGCAAATACTCACCGCCTCAAAAACAATCCCCGTATAGTAATCGAAGGTTTGAATCAAACTTAAATCCAAAATTAGCGATAGCTCGGTGGGGCTGCTGGCAGCGAGTAGTTCGATTAAGGTTTGGAGATGGGCGATGGTGGCTTGAGAGCGATCGTCTAATTCGAGTTGTGACAGCCGCTCTAATACTACCGCTGGTTTGCCACGCAAATCTAAGAGCGAGAGTGCTAATTGTCGTTGCTGGGGGGCTAGTGGTAATTGCTCGAGGGTGACTCGATCGAGATGTGCCAGACAGCGGCGAATTTGAGTTTGAAATTCGATTGGAAATTGAGCCAGTAAAGCACGGCTCAATCCAGCTTCACCCAAAATAATTTGCCAATTAGGAACGGCTAAGGCTGTCAAGCAATCGATCGCCAGCAGGATCGCTTCGGCATCAGCCAAGATGCCCCCGATCCCTAATAGTTCGATCCCTGCTTGATAAAATTCTTGTTGGCGGCCGTGATGTGCGAGGTCGGCACGCCGAAACACATTGGCATTGTAATATAACCGTTGCGGATACAGATCGCCCATCCGGGCGACTGCTGCCCGTGCGATCGAAGCAGTCAATTCTGGCCGCAAACCGAGCGTGCCGCTTTCAGCACTGGGGATTTGGATCACGGTTTCGGGATCGACAGCACCACCAGCAGTCAAAGTTTCCAGCCGTTCGAGCGTAGAAGTCACGATCCGGTGATAACCCCACCGATGAAATACATCCTGAATGCCAGTCTCCACCCAGTGTTTTTGCACCACATCTAGCGGCAATAAGTCTCTTGCGCCTGGAGCATAAAAATTTGTGGGCATCTCGCCTTGCGGGAGCGGAAAAACAGGAGCATGGAGATCGGTCATGGGTTGAGAATTGGCAACGGGCAACTTTCTAATTTTAGTCGATCGCGCGTAGCGGCTCATGACTGTTTGTTAAATAGCCACAGCCACGAACGCCACAACTACCAATGTTACTTTTTACCAAATAAACCGCTAAACATCCCTTCACTCGGTTTTTTGGCACCATTTTTGCTATTGGCACCATTGCTAGTCGGATTGGCTACACGATCGAATTCCTGCTTGGCTTGGAGTACTTGCGGATCGCGGGGCGCAATTTGGATGGCTTTATTAATCGATAGTTTGGCCATTGTCATTTGTTGTTGATGCAGATATACCAGTCCTAATAAGGTATGAGCGCGAGCGTTATTTGGCTCGACACTGATGACTTCTTTGATTTCAGGTACGGCTTTAACCCAATTTTTTTTGCTCACATAGTCTTCCGCACGTCGCAGCGCACCTTCAACCGGCGAGGGTTTATTTGCTTCGGATGGGGCACCAGGATTTTGCTTGACGGCACCAGCAGGCGCAACAGTAGCTGTGACGGGTGGTGTCGATCTGACTGACTGTAGCTGTTTGCGTAACAGATACACCATATTCAGTTCGCTAATTTGATTGATAATTTGCTCGCTCTCACCCAGTGCAATGTATTGTTGGGCGGTCAATTTTGTCAACAATCGATCGTACAATAACTCGAAGTCATTACCACTTTGATAAAGTTCTTGACACAACGGATTGACGATCTGAAGTTGGCTGCCTTCTTCGACCAATCTTTTACCCATCAGTTCGAGCATGATGATTTGCTCTTGGAGCTGAGATGGCTTGGACAATTGACCGTAAGCATGGGTAATCAGCCGCGAAAATAGGCGGACGGCTAAGTTACGCTCGGCATCAGTTTGCCATTGTGCACTATCGGGATGCAACAATCTGGCAACGGCTTGGTAGCGTTCTCTAATATTTATTTCTTCAGCATTCACACTCACGCCGAGAATCGCGTGTCGATCGGTAAAGTCAAACTGAAATAATCCTCGATCTAGTTGAAAACTCATATACTTTGATACGCAGCAACAGGAGTCTTGTAAGTGGGAGTACGCCGATTCGGTAGCTAGTTCTCGCTGGGTATCGATCTCGATCAATACTTGAAGCTAGTGCTACTTTCCTCCGAGTCACGATCTCTCGATCGATTTACTAGGGTACATTATCTATATATTCCCCATCCGACACTCAATATTCACGTTTGTACCAAATTTTTTTATTTAGCTGCTAGATGTGAGGTTTGAGGCTGAAGACTTTAGGTTTGAGGTTTTAATGGCTAAAATTAGTAGCATCCCCCTTCAATTGCTACTACCCTCTCCCCTCTCCCTATGCAATATCGTCGTTTCGGCCGTACCGAGCTACAGATGCCTGTTTTTTCCTGTGGTGGTATGCGCTACCAACACAAATGGCAAGATATTCCGCTGGCTGAAGTTCCCGATGAAAATCAACGCAACCTAGAAGCCACGATCGCTCGCTCGTTAGCAGTCGGCATCAATCATATTGAAACGGCCAGATTCTATGGATCTTCGGAAGTCCAACTCGGCCAAATCTTACCGAAATTAAACCGGCAAGATTTCATTTTTCAAACGAAAGTTGCCCCAGTTGCCGATCCGCAAGAGTTTCGGAAAACTTTCGAGCTATGCTTGTCGCGACTCAACCTAGAGTACGTCGATCTCTTGGGCATTCATGGGATTAACGATCGGGAAACTGCTGACTATGCGCTGCGCGATGGCGGCTGCTGGGAAGTGGCCAAACAACTGCAAGCCGAGGGCAAAGTAAGGTTTATTGGGTTCTCGACACATGGCACCACCGACACGATCGTCCGCGCGATCGA
>NZ_JANNDR010000548.1:0-3303 GCF_031378165.1 Chamaesiphon sp. OTE_75_metabat_556 | reverse complement strand
CAGTAGGAGTTGATGAGACTGGATTTAAGCAGCGGAATGGAGATGGGCAAAATGCGGCCAAGACGAGTGGCTGGTTGTGGGTGGCTGTAACGCCATTAATCATTTGTTTTCAGGTGATTCTAAGTCGAGCAAGTACTGCGGCTCAAACTGTCTTGGGAGCAGCTTTTGCCGGATTCATTACGAGTGACCGTTGCCCTGCTTATAACTGGGTGAATGTTGCTAACAGACAACTATGCTGGGCACATCTCAAGCGAGACTTCATTCAAATTTCGGAACGAGTGGGAGCCGCTGCTGAGATTGGTGAATCTCTACTCACTCAAGAAAAACTACTTTTCAATCTTTGGTATCTGCTTGGTGCGCTTCCATGGTCGGGTTCCCCGACCGGAGCGCATCCGCAATTTAGGAATGAACAACTCACTCGAAGTGATTTAATCCAGGCGGTTGAACCTATTTAAGCTAAATTTTTGAGCATCTTACTCGAAGCTGCCGCACTCCAAATTGGCGAGCATGAAAAAACACCATTGGCTAAAACTGTGCGGACATGCCGTAATCTTTTGAAGCTGGAAGTTGCTTTGTGGTTATTTGTCCGTGAAGATGGAGTCGAGCCAACTAATAATGCGGCTGAAAGAGCTATTCGCCCTGCTGTCATTTGGCGACGTACTAGCTTTGGTTCCGATTCTCTTGCTGGCAGCGAGTTTGTATCTCGTTTACTCACTGTCGGATCTTCTCTCAATCTGCAAGAGCGTAATATTCTGGATTTTTTGGTTGAATCTGTCTCTGCTACTCGTTCTGGTGAAATTCCACCTTCTCTTCTCCGTTAGTCCTGTGAACTTCTACTAAATAAGCAAGCCAACAGTTTTTCTCTCATCGATTTGAAACTAGCAAAACCGTAACTTTGGCGGAGAATTAACTTAATTCTAGTATTAATACCTTCGGTGAAACCACTCGTAGTTCTATTTAAGAAATAATTAGCAATCTCCGGCAAATGTTTCTCCAGTGTATCAGCTACACTCGGAAAAAATGTCCGCGCATATGATCACCATTTCTTCATTTTTCTAAATCCAGCTTTGACTGTCAAATTACTTTCATATCCCGCCGATGTGTAAGCTAAATCCGCTCTACGACCAAACTGTCGGTTTGCGCTTCCGCGCCCTTTCCTAACTCGCAGATGAATGCGGTGAAGATGTCTCGCCGTATTGTTCCTAGCTGAAGTCACAGATTGCAGCTATTTGAGTGGGCAATCCTTTTTCAGGCAAACTAGCTGGATCGAAAATTATCGATCGAAACCCATCAGCGATCAGATTTTAATCCGGCTTGTTGCGGGTCGAACCCAACGGGAAACTGGGTTGTTTTGGGGTCATAATCCGCAGCCTCTAACATGGCAGACTCCAAAATTGCCGCTTGCAGATCGGTACCAATTAACATCGCACCTCGGAGATCGGCTCCTGCCAAATTGGCGGTGGATAGCTAAGCATAGCTCAAATCAACACCACGCAAGTTCGCGTGACTCAAATCGGCAGCATTCAGATCGGCATAGCTAAGGTTTGCTCCCTTCAAATCCGCATGACTCAAATTAACAGTCATTAAGTTCGCGCCCATAAAATTGCGGCGACCTGTTTGATAGGCTTCCAGGAGTGCTTCAGCCGTGAAGATCTCTGATTTGAAATTCGATTCAGACATAATTATCCTCGATCGCCATGAATCTAGTTTAGTCAAAAACGGGTGCGGTTGTTTTGGTGCAAAGTTTCAACCACTGAAAAAATCCAAATTTTTCAGATGCCGATTTAGCTAACTTACAAGTCATTTTCGGACACCTCCTGTTTCGCATCAATCACCAGTCGCATATTGTCAATAATTAACTCGCGCAGATCGTTCGATAACGGCATAACACTCCGCGCACCAAACCAGCGATCGAATGTTTGGACATAGGGCTGATTCCCTTTCAGAAAGCCCTGCATAAACCGGATCAAGGCATAGTTAGCAACATCTAAAAAAGTTGAGTTGTTTTCAGGCACCATACAAGCAATCCCTTCCTTGGAAAACAGGTTGCTCACAAGCTCGAATTTCTGAGTGTTTGCGGTTCGTTGCAACCATGCCTCTAGTAAAATTCCATCATCGGCAAAGGCATCGATTTTATTGTCCCGTAAAGACTGATAGCCCACTGCGCGATCTTTAACCAGCACAATTTGGGCTTTGGGCTGAATGCGGCGAATCGATTGTTCATTTGTTGTTCCAGCCAAAGCACCAATGAGGCGACCTGATAAAGCGGCTGCATCCCAAGACCGTTTACCCTGCTTTCCCCGTCGGGTCAGTAGTTGTGTCCCTGTTGTGCCATAACTAACTGTAAAATCAACATCTCGTTCGCGCTCCCAGGTAAAGCTAGCCGCATCACAAACAATATCCACCCCACCACTTCTCAATTTCGGAATCCGCTCATTGGGGTCAAGGGGAATCAGATCGAGCCTGATCGGGCGTTTTAGTTCTTTCTCGACCTGTTTCTGGATCAGAATGGACATATCGATCGAGTATCCTGTCAGTCATCCATTTTTGTCTTTGTAGGCAAAGGGAAACGCATCTTTACTTGTACCCACGGTTAAAACACCTGTGTTAACAACCTTTTCCAGCACCGAGTGGGCGATTGCTGGTTGGGAGGGCAGTAAAGCAAACAGTAAACCTAAGGTCACAAGCAAGTTTTGGTAACGCACAATTTAATTTTAATCAGGTGAAATGGGACTGTATCCTATCACTACGGCTGCAAACCAATCCGTTGTTTACGCAATTCTTAAAAGTTGGTAGCCAAGGATAAACTACCCATGAATGCTTCCATCGGGCATCGTGGCTCCTCGTAGATCGGCATCTGCCAGCAGAGTACCAGTTAAATCTGCGCCAGTTAAAATGGCTCCAGCTAAATTTGCTCCAGCTAAGATGGCTCCACAGAGACTGGCTTTGGCCAGGTAGGCTCCAACTAATTGCGATCGAATTAACTTCGCCCCGCTCAGATCTGCTTCCCGCAGGATCGCTCGATTCTCCAAATGAGAGGCTCCGCCAACGAGATTAGCTTCAGTCAGATCTGTGCCCCATAATAAGGCTTCGCTCAGATCTGCACCTCGAAAATCAGCCTGACTAAAGTTAGCCCTCCCCAGGCGGCATTGTCGTAGGTCTGCATGACTGAGATCGATCCCACTCAGTTCGGCAGCAATTAGATCTGTTTCTAATAAATTGCTACTGGCAAAATTTCTCTGACCCAGGGCATATTGCTTGAGAAGTTCTGCTCCGTCCATCATTGCTATTATTTCTTGGCTG
>NZ_JANNDR010000546.1:0-4727 GCF_031378165.1 Chamaesiphon sp. OTE_75_metabat_556 | reverse complement strand
TGCTTCAACGCCGAATTCCCCCTGATCGTAATTACCAGGGATAAACGATCGAACTAACATCAGCGACTGGAGCAGTACTCCAGTCAAGACATGCAACCCGTGAAAGCCAGTGAGTAAGTAAAAGGTGCCACCAAATAAACCTGATGTAAACCCAAATTTTAGCCCCTGCCATTCGACAATTTGACCGTAGAGAAAGTAACTACCCATCAACATCGTCAGCAGCCAAAAAAAGCGAAATCCCCACAAGTTTTGCTGACGTAAACAGCGTTCGGCAAAATAAATTACGAAGCTACTCGATACCAAAATCACTGTATTAATTGCTGGCTCTCGAATTTCTAATCCCGATACACCTGCGGGGAGCCAATCAACAGCATTAGTTTTATAGACATAGTAGCCAATAAAAAAGCCCAGGAAAACGACACTTTCAGATAGTAAGAAGATAATAAACCCAAACATCCGATTGTCTGGTTCATCATGATGATGCGCTAGCTTTGGAGCTGTACTTTCGATCGAGTTATCAATTTCGCTTGTATTTATCATTTTGCTAATTTTTGCTCTGAATCAGGTTGGTCAGAAAGTGAACAGACCTCCATTACTTGAATCAATCCACGATCAATGGTAAAGCGATGACCAACATGCTCATCAGCAACTACGCTTCCAGCTAGATCGCGCACAACTTGATGCACATCAACCAAAATCAGCCCGCTCTCCTCTGGGTGAAAGGCACTCGGCTCAACATAGGGATCGATCTCGCTCCATTGCTCCGTCCAGTAAGCGCGGACTTCTTCATGTCCACGGACAAAACCGCCTTTGAACGCTCGCGGCCAAGCCACGTCCGCAGTCATGAGGGCTAGGGCGGCGTTGATGTCTCGCGTGTTGAAGGCAGCGTATGCCGCGCGTAACAATTCGATGTCTGATCCAGGTTGATTCAACATAAGAGATCTCGAATGGATTCTATAGGTAGGAACTTAGGTTATCGATTGAACCCTATAATTTATCGGCATTCGATACTAATGGTTCATCCATCCCATAACCGTAAGGCTCGGCAATAACAATCGGTAATTCCTCAAAGTTTTCATGCGGTGGTGGTGAAGCAACTAACCACTCCAATCCAATTGCCCGCCACGGGTTCGCTGGAGCCGTTTTACCCTGTACCCATGAACCCACAATGTTAATTAGGAAAGGCAGGGTAGACATCCCTAATAAGAAACCACCCAAGCTCGCAATCACATTCCAAAAAGCGAATTCTGGATCGTAAGAAGCTACCCGCCGGGGCATTCCTTGTAATCCTAAGGGGTGCATTGGGAAAAAGTTCAGATTGGTACCCAGAAAAGTTAGGGCAAAGTGGAGTTTACCCAAGCCCTCGTTATACATCCGTCCCGTCATTTTGGGGAACCAGTGATAGAGTGCGGCATAGATGCCCATCACTGTTGCACCGTAGATCACGTAGTGAAAATGCCCGACCACAAAGTAGGTATTATTAACGTGAATATCGACGGGTACGGCGGCTAACATAATCCCTGTGATGCCGGAAAAGACAAACATCACTAGTCCGCCCATCGCAAATAGCATGGGAGTATCTAGCCGTAATTTACCACCCCAAATCGTCCCCACCCAGGCGAATACTTTAATCCCCGTGGGCACAGAAATTAGCATCGTCGTGAACATAAATAACATCAGCATCCACCCAGGCGTACCGCTGGCAAACATGTGATGCACCCAGACAACGGCACTTAAACCCGTAATAATTAGGGATGAAACCGCGACAACTTTGTAGCCAAATAATGGCTTGCGGGCGTATACCGGAAATAGCTCGGAGAAGATGCCGAATACTGGGAGGATAATCACGTAGACAGCCGGATGCGAATAGAACCAGAAAAAGTGCTGGAACAGAACGGGGTCGCCACCTTTAGCCGGATCGTAAAAGCTGGTACCTGCGACGAGATCACAGAGTAGTAGCACCGCGCCTGCGGTGAGGGCTGGTAAACCAAATAATTGAATAATTTGGGCACTTAATACCGCCCACACAAATACGGGCATCCGAAACCAAGTCATGCCTGGTGCCCGCATGCGGAAGATCGTGGTGACAATATTAATTGCTCCCAAGATCGAGGATATACCTGATAGAACGATCGCGAGTAACCACAGAAATTGACCGTTAATTAGGTTCCCTGTGGGGTTCTGGAGACTGACGGGGGGATATGACCACCAGCCCGACTGAGCGGGACCTCCAGGGACGAGGAAGCTGCCAATCAGGACGATCCCAAAGATCGGAATCATCCAAAAAGCGATCGCATTCAAGCGCGGAAAAGCCATATCCCGTGCGCCAATCATCAGCGGCACTAAGTAGTTCGCCAATCCAGCTAAGACGGGAAATGTCCACAGGAACAGCATCACGGTGCCGTGCATGGTGAACATGGCATTATAGACGGTGCGATCGACTAAATCCGATTCTGGGGTGAGCAGTTCACCGCGAATAATCATCGCGAACACACCGCCAATTAGGAAGAAGAAAAAAGCGGTAACGATATACTGGATACCGATCACTTTATGATCGGTGCTAAATCCAAAAAACCGCCGCCAATCTTCCGGCTCGTGCGAACTGTCAATATCAATTTCAATTTCGGGGATAGATATATTAGTCATTAGGGTTAGAGTAATTAACTATCGGTGGAGCTGCGGGAACAATCGTTTTCCAGCCGGCGCGGGTCGATTTTTGGTTGTATTCAGCAAATGCGGTATTATGAGCGGCTGCGGGCGTTGTCGCAGCCGATCGCGTTAGCCAGGTCTGATAGTCGTCAGCGGATTCGACGACGACATTTGCTTGCATGGCGGCAAAATAAGTACCGCTATATTGGGAGTCTCGCAATCGATATTTACCAGCCAAAATCGGTGTGAACTCAAATTTGGCAACCCGTCCAGGGATCATATCTTGCTTGAGTCGGAAGGCGGGGATATAGAAGCCATGAATCACATCCTGTGCTCTGAGGATCAGGTGTGCCCGCTGATTTACAGGTAGATGTAGTTCGGTGCTGCTGACTTTTTGGGCGGGATAGCGAAATTCCCACGCCCACTGTTTGGCGATCACTTCGATCTCCGATCCAGATGTCTCCATCGGCATCACCATCGCCATCTCGGTGTGATCGTGCTCCATTGGGCCGCGAATTTCCATCTCGTCATAGATCTTGTAGCTATAAAAGGCAATCCCCATCACTAGGACAAAGGGAATCGCTGTCCAGACAATCTCTAGGGGAATATTACCTTCGATCGGTGGCCCATCTCCAGCATCATACTTACTAGCCTGTTGGAATAAAACAGCGTAGCCTAATGCCCCCACCACACCTAGAAAAATAAAGCTACCGATTGTCACCAAGACACTAAATAATCGATCGATTAAAACCGATTCGGCTGAGGCTTGGGGTGGAAACCAGCTATAGGCTTGCTGTCCGATCCACCAGCTAAGTGCTGCTAGACCGATCGCGGCGACTGCTAAAGTTAAGATCGTTTGTTTTTTCATCGTAAGCTCACATTGGGATCTGCCCCTAGTCGCAATAGATGATCGGCGGTATTATGTACCCCAAATTCACCCGCTAAATGTGCGCCGAGGGTGCCGTGGACAAACATCAATCCAAAGATAAACAGTCCAGCAAAAACATAACTCCACTGTACCTGTCGCGACAAATCCTTGCGCCAAATAAACCGCTGATAGCCTCTCCAGACCATCATCCCCACGATCGCACCCAGCAGCACCACGCCGCCGACACCGTGCCATAGCATCGTCTCGAAGGCTTCCAAACCCCAAGCACTTTTGACACCCGCTGGTGAGTCAGCTAGCATGATCTCATAAAATCCGGCGGCAACGGTAAAGAAGGTCACGATCGCAGCGGCGACCATGTTATACCAGCCGACATCAAAGAAATTCGATCGCGTCGCCGGAATTGCTAACAATTTAAATACGGGCTTTTCGAGCGGAAATAAGGCCCCAACAATGTCAAAACCGATCGCGACAATAAATAATCCCAGGGTGAGGTGGACTAAATTAGGATGAATGGGAATGGTGTAGGGTAAACCATTTGCTCCCACTTGCGCCGACACTCGCTCAAGTAATTCTGGATTCATTTATTCATAGTACTCCCTGTCGAATTGCCTCAACGACTGGTACGGTATGGAGTCCATATACCCATACCAATTTATCGCCTAAATAAGTCTGATAGAATACTAACCCAGTTAATAAGACTCCTGCTGCTAAATAGGGCACAGGGACGTATTTGGGGTCACGCGATCGCAATATATACCGCCAACTAGTAATCCCAGCCAGGATGACTGATAACGACCAACCGATGATCGTGTGCAGGCTTAGAGTTGACTCTACCGCACTGTAAGGTTCGGCTAAACCAGCTTCAACTTGTCCAAAAATTACAGCGATAAAAATAGAAATCGTCGCAAAAAACATATTCCACCAACTAACCTCATACATCCGGGGGTTGCGGGTAAAATAACCGATCAAATCACAACACGCCGCGAATAACACCATCGCAATCACGAAGTGAACCACGATCGGGTGCATGGTATCAGGATAGGGTAAATTATGCTCGTTTAAAGGTGGCAGATAGTCCAGCATGGTGTTCCTGTATACATATAGCCTGGGTCAAAGTCCACCCGTCATTACTATAACAATTTTAGCGAATATCAATATTCTCACATCTTGCATCAAAACATACTTTCTG
>NZ_JANNDR010000544.1:0-3947 GCF_031378165.1 Chamaesiphon sp. OTE_75_metabat_556 | reverse complement strand
TTGATTGGAGCGGATTCGATCGAGATTACGAACGTCAGCGAATTCCCCTTCCGACCTATCCGTTTGAACGCAAATCTTTTTGGCTAAAACCATCGCCGCCGCAAGTATTATCCCGTCTGGCCACCGCTCATCCTTTGATCGGGCAACGGTTAAAGTTGCCTTTCTCCGAGCAAGTCCGCTTTGAAAGCCAATTTGAAACTCATGCTCCTGCCTATCTGGATCAGCATCGTTTATATGGAACGGTGGTTGTGCCTGGAGCCTCCCACATTGCCATGGCGTTATTAGCTGCCCAGTCAACTTTGGCAACTGATTCCTGTTGTCTGGAGGATGTGGTGTTTACCCAAGCCATTACTTTACCCGAACGATCGACTCGCACTGTCCAATTGATTTTCAATCCTCAAGACAATGCATTTCAAATTGTCAGCTTATCAGATGTCAATCAAGTTGATGATGAGGCTGATTGGCAAGTTCATGCCAACGGCAAACTGCGATCGATCGAGCCAGAGCGCAATCCCCTAGACTGGAGATCTTTAAAAGCAGATTGTCCAAATTATTTATCTGGGTCTGAATTTTACAAAACCTTTTGGGATGCGGGTTACACCTTGGGTGCTGCTTTCCGCTGGATTGATGAAATTTGGAGGGGAACAACGGGTAGTATTTGCCAAATGCGAGTGCCGCAGTTACCAGATGAATTATCAGATTATTTGCTCTATCCAGGACTAATTGATTCGTGCTTTCAGTTCATCCTCGTCGATATTGCCGCTGATTTAGTCCATGAAGATTATCTCTACGTACCCTTTGCGATTGCGAACTTTAAGTTTTATGGTGTTCCTGAGTCCGGTGCCCAACTTTGGTGTTATGCGACGCTTGACCGATCTACCCAAGTCAAACCTGAAATCTTAACCGGTAACATTACCCTGTTTGATGAAAGTGGTCGGATTATTGCCCAATTTGACCGCTTAGAAGCCCGAAAAGCCAGTCGTCAAAGATTGTTAGCGGCTCTAGAAAAACCATCGATCGATCCGCTTCGCGATCGCTTGGATCGAGTCACCTGGCAACCCCAGGAACGCGAAACAACACAGCCCCTGACCGTGGGAACTTGGTTGTTGTTAGCCGATGCCCAAGGCATCGGCAGTGAGTTGGCACAAAAATTACAAGCACAAGGTCATCGTTGTATCCTGCTGACTCCAGGGGCAAGTTATCAACAGATCGCCAAGGAACAATACACCGCCAATCCCACACAGCCAGAAGATTTTCAAAAGGTGCTCGCCCAGATTGCCGCAGATGCTCCGCTGCCGCTGATTGGCATCGTCCATTTGTGGGGTTTAACCCCAACATCAACCACTGATTTAGTAGCATCCTCCTTGTTAGCTGCTCAACGCACGAGTTGTGGCAGTGTGTTGTCTTTATTGCAAGGACTTACGGCTGCCTTTGCTCACCAGCAAATAGATAGTCCTCGGCTGTGGCTGGTGACTCAAGGTGCACAAGCCATCGGGAACGATGTAACGACATTAAGCTTAGAGCAAACCCCATTGTGGGGTTTGGGTAGAGTGTTAGCGGTGGAACATCCCGAACTCCGGTGTGTGCGAATCGATTTAGAGCCAACGGCAAACCGGGTGGACAACCTGTTAGCCGAAATCATTACCGCAGATTCAGAAGATGAAATTGCCATCAGGCAGGGGGTTCGTTATGTGCCCCGATTGGGATCGGCTCCCAAACTGCGATCGCCTCAGTCCCCACCGATTAACGATCGCAGTACCTATCTGATTACCGGAGGTCTAGGTGCATTGGGACTGAACGTCGCCGACTGGATGACCCAACAGGGGGCTAAACAGATCGTGTTAATCGGCCGGAGTCAGCCTTCACCGCTAACACAAGCAATCATCGATCGGATCGAGCAATCAGGAACTCAGGTTACAGTCATTCAAGCCGATATTTCAGTAGCAGCAGATGTTGCCCGATTGTTAAATGAGATTGAAACCAACCTACCGCCGCTCAAAGGGATTATTCATGCAGCGGGGGTGCTTGATGATGGCATTTTACAAAAAATGTCTTGGGAACGCTTTGAAAAAGTCCTCGCGCCCAAGCTGCAAGGAAGTTGGAATTTACACCTGTTAACTCAACATTTACCGCTAGATTTTTGGGTTTGCTTCTCCTCGATTTCCTCACTGATTGGTAATCCCGGACAAAGCAACTATGCCGCAGCTAATGCCTTTATGGATGCTTTGAGTCATTATCGTTCCAGCTTGAAACTACCGAGTTTGACCATCAACTGGGGTGCGTGGCTGGCCGAAGGTATGGCCACCCAGGTGCAAGGGTTGCTTACAGCCAAAGGCATTGTGGGCATTAAACCGGAACTAGGGCTGTCAATATTAGGGGAATTACTGAGTCAGGATCTTCCTCAGATCGCAGTAGCCCCAATGAAATGGTCGAAATTCTTGGCACAGTTTCCGACCGGACAATATCCATCCCTCTTACGAGACATTGGCAAAACCGAGACGATTAATATCCCATCCCCCGTCAAACAACAGTCTGTTACTTTCCGCCAACAGCTAGAAAGTGCGCCATTGGGTAAACGCCGTTCCCTGGTGGTCGATCGTGTTCGCGAGCAAGTGGCTAATGTCTTGGGACTGCAACAATCAGACTTAAAAGACTTACAGGTCGGATTTCAAGACTTGGGAATGGACTCTTTAATGGCAGTGGAATTGAGAAATCGGTTGCAATCGAGCTTGGGTTGCCCCTTGTCGTCAACCTTCGCTTTTAACTATCCCAATATCGAAGCTGTCACTCAGTATCTGATCGAGCAACCATTGGCGTCGGTATTTGCGGTAACTGAAACCAAAGTAGCCGAAATAGCCGTTGACAATGGGATGGTGGCAAAGGTACAGCAGATGTCCGAACAAGACTTGGAACTACTACTACTCGAAAAACTGGCGAAATTAAATCAATAGGAGCAACCCACTATGAATCAGTCCATAGCATCTGATAACACAGCTAATTTATCTTTAAATCAAAAGCTTTACTTTGCGTTGGAACAAATGGAATCCAAGCTCGAAGCCTCAGAACGAGCTAAAACCGAACCGATCGCGATTGTGGGCATGGGTTGTCGCTTTCCTGGCGGTGCCGATAATCCCGAAGCCTTCTGGAATCTGCTCCAAAACAAAGTAGATGCCACTACGGAAATTCCCCGCAGCCGATGGGATATCGATAACTATTTCGACCCTAACCAAGACGCGCCTGGGAAAATGTACACCCGCCGAGGCAGTTTTTTACAGCAACCGATCGATCAATTCGATCCGCTGTTTTTCCGGATTTCTCCTCGGGAAGCAACGATGCTAGACCCCCAACAACGATTGCTCTTGGAAGTATGTTGGGAGAGCCTCGAACGAGCCGGCATCTCGCCTACCCAGTTGCGAGAAACTCCAACTGGGGTGTTTCTGGGGATGATGACCCAAGACTATGCTCAGTTAACAACAAATCCAATTACCGTCATTGATACCCATACGGCGACGGGGTATTCGGACAGTACGGCAGCGGGGAGAATCGCTTATTTTCTGGGACTGCAAGGACCAACCCTCACCCTCGATACGGCCTGCTCGTCTTCCCTCGTCGCGCTCCATTTAGCTTGTCAAAGCCTCCGGCTGCAAGAATGCTCCCTGGCGCTGACTGCTGGTGTCAATCTGATGTTAACGCCAGTGATGAGTATTATCGAGTGCCGAGCGCACATGCTAGCACCAGACGGAAAATGTAAAACCTTCGATGCCAGCGCCGACGGGTACGGCCGAGGTGAAGGTTGTGGCGTCGTAGTCCTCAAACGACTCAGCGACGCCGTCGCCGCCGGAGACCAAGTCCTGGCAGTGATTCGCGGCTCAGCCGTCAACCACGACGGACCCAGCAGCGGACTGACAGTCCCCAACGGCGTCGCCCAAGAAAAAGTGATTCGGCAA
>NZ_JANNDR010000538.1:0-3138 GCF_031378165.1 Chamaesiphon sp. OTE_75_metabat_556 | reverse complement strand
TGGCACAACTATCGAGCAGATTGAAATGAGACTTCTTACCTTTTTTGAAACTCAACAATTACAGACTCCAATTCAAATTTCAAATACGATTCAACATATCTACAACCTTATTCTGTAGTCTTCCGGCGGGAAGGGAGTAGTACCATCAGCCCATGCAACAACTTAATAAATTCTTGACCTTCTAAAGATTTTAGCGTCTCATATACTTTCTCTAACTGTTCGTATTTACCCCCAATCTGACGTGCAAAGTCATTACGAAGATTGCGGATTGCCCGTAGCAAAATCTCATCATCGATCCGGACATCAGTGCGATCGGGTGCGATTTCGATCTGTACCATGCACTCGGTACAACATTCTCGCCCAATTCTCACCAGTTCTCGCATCACCCCGCCACTCATCAATGCCATTTTGCGGGCAGTTTGAGGATCGAGCAATGCATCGGGAAATCGGAGTTTAATTACAGCTTGAAATAATGCGATGTTGTTGACGATCGGTTGGCGATCGATCTTGCGAACGTCCTCGCGGGGATAAAATTTGGTAACTGGAAATAAGTGCGGACGCACCACGCCTTCTGATGTTAAAGCACCCATCACTTGTGGCTCTTGGATCGCCGAAATGGGAATAGTAAAGACAATTCTAAATGCGGGTGAAAAGAGAGATTTAAGATTATTGCGATAAATTGGTTCGACGATACTGAGATCCAATTTGTCTAAGTCATCAATGACGATTAAGATGGATTTATTGGTGGCGATTTGAATTGTTGCTGCCAATCGATCGAGATTTCTAACTAGTTCGGAAATTCTTTTTTCAAAAGTCCGTTCGAGTTCTTGTCGAAACGTCCGTTCTTGTTGGAGTTTGGCGGTGAACAGCTTGAAAATTGCCCCTGGATCGATCGCAAATTCCGATTTGTCTTCACTTCCTAGTGTTTCTTTGCGAGTAGTTGTCGTCCAGCCGAGTAATGTTTCTTGAATATCTGCATCGACTGATATTTTAGCTAAAGTAGCTGCTTCGAGCAATTGCAACCCGATCGAGTAGAGAATATTGACATGGCTGACATCGGACATCTCGATCGAATCGGCGATCGAAAAAAACACCACAAAAAACTTGTCCGCTTCCATCTCTACCGCAAATTGTTTGAGCAGAGTGGACTTGCCACAACCTCGATGTCCGGCAAAAATCACCTTACCATCTGCTTCGGATGCCTTCACCTCACTTTTGAGCCGCACCAATACTTCTCGACCGTATTCTACTCGAAACCGCTGGATTTTGTCAGGTTCGAGTAGTGGAAAGAGATCGAGATTTCGGTAAGCTGTCTGAAATTGTGACAGTAAGGTTTGAGTCATCGCTAGCTGCACCGATAATGCACACACATCAATCCCATTCTATAACGGCGATGATGTCGTCGGTGACGGCTTCGTGACAATTACTATCGATCGTCGGTAATAGTAGTTTGATGCTGATGCTTCGATCGACCGATCTCGAAGTTATATAATCAGATCGATCGCCACAATTGCTCTCATTAACACCAAGATCGATGAAATCTCTCTCCGCGCTTTTGATTGTCGATCCTCAGAACGACTTTTTAACTCAGGGCGGTGCTTTTGCCAAACGGCATATCGAACCCCAACAACTTTGCAATGCGATCGAATGGTTGGTGCAAGCCGCACGGCAACGGCAGCGACATGTCGTTTGGATTACTTCTGATTATGGTGAAGTAGCTGGAACCCCTGAAGAACTCCAAGGCATAACCCACACTGGTAAACCTTGTTGTGTCAAAGATACTTGGGGTAGCCAGATCGTTCCTGGTTTGCAAGGTGCCTTCGCCCAGAGAACGGATGATGAACTTGCGATCGTCAAACACTGGTACGATGCTTTCGATCGCACCTCACTTCACAAATGGTTGCAGTCACGACAAATTACCAAACTGTCTATTTGTGGCGTCGAAACTAATCTGTGCGTGTTGCACACTGCTCGATCTGCTCTGCGATTGGGCTATCAGGTAGAGATTCTGGAGGACGCTACTACCGCCAGCACGCCAGGTAAACACCTGGTGGCAATTCGAGCACTGGAAAAGCTCGGTGCTACTACTAGAAACTGGGGCGAACTGCTCTCGGATGGTAATCCCGTCCGACTGAGTGGTATTGCTGGCGATAGCAGTTTAGATTGTGCCGCCCTCTCGGCTTGCATCAATGAGAATACATTTCAGACTCTATACGAAGAGGTGGCATGGAGTCAGATGATTCATCGCGGTAGTGCGGTACCGCGTCTCATCGCCCTCCAAGGCACGAAGGCACCCGATCGAGCCGAACCCTTATACCGTCACCCAGCGGACGAGCAACCGCCATTAACCCACTGGACGCCCACGATCGATTCGATTCGGCAAGAAGTCGAACGCCGGATCGGTCATCCCTTAAATCACTGTTTGATTCAACTCTATCGCAATGGTCGCGATTTTATCGGCGAACATGCGGATAAAACCCTCGACGTAATGCGCCCTTCGTTGATCGTCAACGTCTCGCTGGGAGCCACCCGATCGATGATTTTCCGATCGAAAACCGCCAAAGGTGCGGTACCGCAAAAACTGCCACTACCGCACGGTTCTTTGTTTATGTTGAACCTAGATGGCAACCAAAAGTTTTATCACGGCATCAAACAACTCGGCAGCGATGGCACTGACGAGCCTCGGATTTCGTTGACGCTGCGGTACATCGGCACTTACTACGACCCCCATAATGGAGCCGTCTGGGGAATTGGTGCTCCCAGCAAAACCAGAATAGAAGCAAATGCTAGAGTCGAATGGATAAATGCCCTTACACCTGAAGAAAAACTTGCCAAGGAAACAGCGGAAGCCGATCGAATGTTAAAACTCTTTCGTGAGGAAAACATTAATGACAGTTTTGATGCCAATGATTATCAGCCGGGATTTGATATTTTGGACTTTCAAGGATTTGTCGATCGGTAAATTAGTGAATAGTGGATAGTAATTTTCGCTTTATCTAGTTTAAGTTGAACCATGAAATTGAAATTTAATTAAGTTACCATTACTGCTAGATCCCCGACTTCTCGAAGAAGTCGGGAATCTGTCTTCGCTAAATTGGCTATGGCTGTTAAATATGTCGATCGGCTCTAACGATCCGC
>NZ_JANNDR010000516.1:0-3315 GCF_031378165.1 Chamaesiphon sp. OTE_75_metabat_556 | reverse complement strand
CACCGGTGTGCTAAATCGCACAAATCGATCGATCTACAATCGATCGACCGCGATCGATTACCATCGCTTTGTCATCGATCGATGTTAGTTGCTGCGAAGATTGTTTTTGAGAACAGATGATTCTCCGCGGTAGCGTGACTAAGATCCTACCCAAATTTTCCATCGTGTTTTACTCGATCGCGAGTATAGAGATTCGGCTAGCGGTATTGTCGTATATGGTACGATTTGAAGCAGAGCATGTCGATCCGAACACTGGTGCGCGCAAAGATTCGGAGTCAATTGGACGATCGCATCCGATCGAACTGCTCTTATAGACTAAAACAAGGTGAGTCTCCAGCCGATCTCCGATCAAGGTCGCTGTCTGAGATCGATCGACAAAAAATTAGTCATGATATTAGAAAAACCCAATTGCAAACCATTATCTATTTTACTCATCAGTATTCATGGCCTGATTCGCGGTCGCGATCTGGAATTGGGTCGCGATGCAGATACTGGGGGGCAAACTAAATATGTCGTGGAATTGGCTAAAGCCCTTGCCAAACAACCCCAAGTCGAACGCGTCGATCTAGTCACACGGCGAATTATTGATGATGCCGTCAGTGACGATTACCGAGCCGCAACCGAAGCACTGACCAAAAATGCTCAAATCGTGCGGATTGAAGCCGGCCCAGATCTCTATCTCCCCAAAGAGGAATTATGGGGATATCTGGATGGGTTTACCGATCGATTGTTTACATGGTTGCATACTCAACCGCGTTTGCCGGATATTCTGCACAGTCACTATGGCGATGCTGGCTATGTGGGCGTGCGGCTGTCTCACCTCACCGGATTACCGCTGATTCATACAGGGCATTCCTTGGGCAGAGACAAGCTTCGCCGATTGCTAGCACTGGGGATGACGATGGATTGCATCGAGGAACGCTATCACATGCTCCAGCGGATTAGTGCCGAAGAAGATACCCTGAGTACGACAGAGTTGGTGATTACCAGCACTCATAACGAAATCGAAGATCAATACGAGCTGTATGATTATTACACGCCCGAAAAAATGGCGGTGATTCCGCCAGGAACCGATCTGGAGCAGTTTTACCCACCCACTCCTAATGATCAGAACATCGGTTTCCGATCGACATTAACTCGGTTTTTGAGCCATCCCGATCGACCGATAATTTTGGCCTTATCCCGACCCGATGAACGCAAAAATATCGTGACTCTGCTAGAAGCATACGGTCAATCACCCCGCTTACAAGCACTAGCAAATTTGGTGATTATTGCGGGGAATCGAGACGATATTCGGGAATTAAATGAAGGAGCGCAAAATGTTTTAACCGAGTTATTACTAGTAATCGATCGCTACGATCTCTACGGCCGAGTAGCTTTGCCCAAGCATCATACAGCTAGCGAAGTAGCAGATATTTATCGACTAGCGGCTGCGTCAAAAGGTGTGTTTGTCAATCCCGCTCTGACCGAACCGTTCGGCTTAACATTATTGGAAGCTACTGCCAGTGGCTTGCCCTTGATCGCAACGGAAAATGGCGGCCCAGTCGATATTATTGGGAATTGTCAGAATGGTCTATTAATCGATCCTTTGAGTGAAGAGGCGATGACGACTGCATTATTGACTATTCTTGAAGACCCGGCACTATGGCAGAAATTTTCCGACAATGGTGTGAAAAATGTGGCTGAGTTTTATTCTTGGGATGCTCACGCTCAATCCTATCTCCAAAAAATTCAGTCTTTAGTCTTACAGCAGGAACCATCGCCAACACCAACATGGCAACCCAAGGCTGGTAAATATCGCAAGCTAGCAATTTTTACGGCGATCGATAATGCTCTAGTTGGCGATGACGAAGCTTTAAGGCAATTTGTTCAAGTTGCGCGGCAACAGCAACGCAAGTTTTTATTTGGGATTGCGACCGGACGCAGATTGGATGCAGCTCTAAAGATTTTCAAAAATCATGGTATTCCCATTCCGGAAGTTTTAATCACCAGTTTGGGGACAGAAATTTATTACCCACCGCAATTAACTACCGATGTTGCTTGGAACAATCATATCGATCGCGGCTGGACACCGCAAGTATTACGACGCATTATCGATCCACTGCCAGGTTTGAAGATCCAACCAAAGCGGGAGCAAAGTCGGTTTAAAGTTTCCTATTTTTATGATGCCGAGATTGCCCCATCACTAGAGGAGATTTTGACGATCTTACGGCAACAAGAATTGTCCGTAAATACCACCCTCTCCTTTGGTCAGTATCTTGATTTTGTGCCATCGAGAGCATCAAAAGGTCTCGCCTTACGCTATGTCGCTAAGCAATGGAATATTCCCCTCGAACGGGTGTTGGTAAATGGCGGTTCTGGTAGTGATGAGGACATGCTGCGGGGCGATACGCTCGGTGTGGTGGTGGCCAATCGGCACAATGAGGAGCTATCGATGTTGACAGATACCGATCGAGTTTATTTCGCTGAAGGTGCTCATGCCTGGGGTCTTTTGGAAGCGATCGAACATTATGATTTCTTTAATTTATAATGAACCTGCTTTGCGGCGATCGATTAAGCTGCGTGCAGTACGATGACAGCTATTTCAGGGCGACAATTAAATCTAGCTTGAGGTAATCCCGTCGTGCCCACCCCAGTGCTCACATATAGCTGCATTCGATCGACTTTGTACAGTCCATTCGTATATTTTTTGGCCAATTCCGGTTTTACTCTCGGCAGAAACGGAATCACGATTTGGCCGCCGTGGGAATGTCCAGAAAGTTGCAATCCAAATCGATTTGTCGTAGCAGCAGTATCGACAAAATCTGGTTCATGAGCCAGTAAAATATTTGTGCCAGTCTTAGGTAATTGGGAAATTGTCAGGGGGAGATCTGCGCGCTTGAAATAAACATCATCAACTCCGGCAATATTTAACTTATGACCCTGTTTCTCGATCGAGTAAACACTATTATTTAAGAAGTTAACTTTACCCTTGGCGAAAGCACGTTCGAGCGAGACATGATTATGCTCTTCCTCGCGATCGTGATTGCCCATAATTGCCACTACACCATCAGGTGCTTTGAGTTTGCCGAAAGCATTGGCCAGCATCTCTTCTGCTTGCTCGGGATTGTCAGTAATATAGTCACCAGTCAGCGCGATCGTATCTGGTTTTTGTAAATTTGTCAGCTTGGCGACTCTTGCTAATTGTTGCCGATCCATCACACCCGATCGAGCGTGAAGATCGGACAATTGCACGATTTTATACCCTTCAAAAACTGGATTCAAACCCGCAATTTTGATGTCGATCGTTTTAATGTCAAACCAGCGAGGTTCGAC
>NZ_JANNDR010000493.1:0-1708 GCF_031378165.1 Chamaesiphon sp. OTE_75_metabat_556 | reverse complement strand
AGTGGAGCAAATTTGTAGTCGTGTCGGAATTTTAGCGCGGGGTGAATTGATTTGCTGCGGGACGTTATCAGATTTACTGGTAAATCCTGTCGATATAGAGTCGAACTCAGGGCGTTATTATGAAGTAACTGGGCGCGGTGGCAATCGAGAAATTCTCGATCGATGGATGAGCGATATCGCTTATCAAGATGATATCTGGCAGGGCAAACTTCACGGCGAACCGCAGGAATTTCTCTCTACCCTACGATTGTTAGGCGCAGAATTAATATCGCTCAAACAAGGACGGGCATCGCTCGAAGAATTCTTTATGGAACAAATGGAAATACGTGGTATTCGATCGAGTACCTAAAAGGATGTTTGAGAAGTTTAGCTTGTCAATCGTAAACCCCAGAGAATCCCCCCTAGCACCCTTAAAAAGGGGGGAACCGGACTCTTAGTCCCCCTTTTTAAGGGGGATTTAGCGGATGCGCGCCCGCTTTTGTTCCCCGACGGTTTAGCGACCCAAATCGCGCTGAGGTTCCCTCAGCGTGCGTTTGGGTCAAGACAGCGCACCAAGCAGGGGGATTCAGATCTACAATCGAAGACATAAAATGTTTTCAGACATCCTCTAAAGTTATACCTTAATTTAAGATGAAAAAAACTCGCGTGCAGCCTTACAATCAGCTTGAATTTGATTGGTGAGGGCGGTTAAATCGGCGAACTTTTGTTCGGTTCTCAAAAAATGATGCAGATAAACGATGATTTCTCGATCGTACAAATCGCCATCCCAATCGAGCAAATGCACTTCGACAGTGGTATTAACACCGTTAACCGTCGGACGTTTGCCGATATTCATCACTGCTGGTAATTGAGTCTGTGTATCGGTATCGACACGAACGCAGTAGACACCCTGACGCGGGAGAAATTTTTCGGGAGGGTATTGGAGATTGGCTGTCGGAAATCCGATCGATCTGCCGATCGATTGTCCGCTAACTACCGTACCCACGATCGAGTAATATCGACCTAGTAAAACCTGAGTTAGTTTGAGATCCGCAGCCAATAATGCTGCTCGAATCCGCGAACTACTAATCCGGCTATCGCCATCGGTTTCTAATGGCGCAATTTTAGTCTGGATACCAATCTGAGCCGTTAGCTCGACGAGATCTGAAGCTGCACCCGCACGTTGATTGCCAAATCGAAAATCTTCGCCCACGCTAATAAATTTAGCCTGAATTTGGCGAGCCAAAATTCGATCGACAAATTCCTGCGGTGATAACTTAACCAGCTCTCGATCGAAGGGTAATAAAATCAGTTGCTGGATGCCCAACCGTTCTAAAATGATGGCGCGTTCGTGGTGTGGCGTCAGAAGTTGTCGCTGTTGTCCGGTAAAATATTGTTGGGGATGCGGTGCAAATGTTACCACCGTCTTGTAAAGGTCGGGATTATCGCTAGCTAAAACAGGTCTAATCACCTCCAAGTGACCCCGATGAATCCCGTCAAAGTTACCTAGCGCAATCGCTGTGGGAGTCAATAAATTGTCGAGAGATGAGGTAATCTGCACTTTTATTTGTTACTACTTGGCAATCGATCGATCGATTAGCTGTTGTTTTTAGAGTAAAATTTCATCGAACTATCATTGGAGTTCGCGTAGCGTCTGCCTTAGCAAAAGCCCCACCGAGCGGTAATCGAGAAATTAGTTTCCCAAACCCGTAATATGTTGCAAAATAAT
>NZ_JANNDR010000463.1:0-1539 GCF_031378165.1 Chamaesiphon sp. OTE_75_metabat_556 | reverse complement strand
GTCTTCTGGTGTCAGCACCGTTCGTAACTTCACTGAAGAGTACAAACTCAACAACGGTAAATCTATTATCGTCATCGGTGAAGGTCGTCTCGTCAACCTCGCCGCAGCAGAAGGACACCCCAGCGCAGTGATGGACATGAGCTTCGCCAACCAAGCGATGGCTTGCGAATACCTCGTCAAAAACCGGGGCGAACTGACTCCAGGCATTCACTCTATCCCCGTCCATGTGGATAAAGAAATCGCCCGGATGAAGCTCGAAGCAATGGGCATCCAAATCGATACCCTGACGGCGGATCAAATCGACTACGCTAACTCTTGGACTTCTGGTACCTAGATTAGATCTTCACGATTAGCTAGTTTTTAAAAAGCACAGGTCAAAATTTGACCTGTGCTTTTCAGTATGCGTAACAAGAAATCCAAGAAATTCTCAATAGTGAAGTCTTATGTATATCAGTAAATATGGAAAAACAATAAAACTTTTCTTGATGGATTCAGCACCAGACGGAAGGGTTGTATGTGAACTATCTAATTGGACAGGAAAAGCTTATAGAATTCCTAGAGGCAAAGTAAAAGACTGCTCGGATAGAGAAGATCTCAGAAGCACAGCAGTTTACTTATTATTCGGAAAACCTGAAACATCAACTGATAAGGCTAAAGTTTATATTGGCGAGGCTGAAAATGCTTATTTAAGACTTGTTTCACATGTATCAGAAAAAGAGTTTTGGAATGAAGCAGTCGTATTCATTAGTAAAGATGAGAACCTTAATAAAGCACACATAAAATACTTAGAGTCCAGATTATTTGAAATTGCAAATATGGCATCTAGGTATGATATTGAAAATAGTAATACTCCAACAAAAAGCTCTATTTCAGAGTCCGATCGAGCAGAAATGGAAGAGTTTATTGAGTACATCAAAATTCTCATAAATACGTTGGGATTCAAAGTATTTGAGCCACTTATAAAGCAAAATTTATCTAATAATAGTGATGATGAGAAATTATATATAAAGGCGGCTAGAGGTGCTAACGCAAGAGGACAAAGAACCTCGGATGGATTTGTTGTTTTTTGCAACTCTGAGATTGCGATTGATACCGTTAAGTCTTACCGTGAAAAAAGACTTAATAAACTAAGGGATGAACTCATCGAGACTGAAATTATTGTAAAAGTAGAAGACAAACTTTTTTTCAAAGCCGATTATTTGTTTAGCAGCCCATCAGCAGCCGCAATGGTAATTATGGGACGTAGTGCAAATGGGTTGTTGGAATGGAAAGATTCTTCTGGTAAGATATTGCGCGACATTGAGAAGCAAGAAATCATAAAAGCAAACGAACAAATCCAGTAGAATATCTATTTTTGATTTGGTGCGTTACGCTACGCGGTAACACACCCTACAGCTTGGTAAGCTGTTCTGTTATGACTTCCTTACTCGCCTGTCATCACGCGCAAGCGGATTGAGTTTTCACCACTGTCATCAAGAGGAACTTCGACAATTTCGCTGGAGAGGCGTTCGACGCAGGCAATGAGCGATCCGAGTTTCC
>NZ_JANNDR010000458.1:0-2469 GCF_031378165.1 Chamaesiphon sp. OTE_75_metabat_556 | reverse complement strand
ATGCCTAATACTTAGCAATTCCCTCTTCCCGCGCCGCTTTTTGCACCGCAGAGGCGACTGCGGTAGCAACGCGCTTGTCGAACACAGACGGGACGATATATTCGCGATTGAGTTCGTTGGGATTGATGAGTGAGGCGATCGCTTTGGCAGCTTCCAGACACATGTTAATGGTAATCTGATTGGCACGACAATCGATCGCACCGCGAAACACACCAGGAAAAGCTAAGACATTATTAATCTGGTTAGGATAATCACTCCGTCCCGTCGCCATCACCGCCACATCATTACTGACTAATTCTGGTTGAATTTCAGGAATTGGGTTCGCCATCGCAAACACGATCGCATCTTTTGCCATCGATTTCACCATTTCTACACTGACTACTCCAGGGGCACTGACACCCAAGAACACGTCCGCACCAACCATCGCATCAGCCAGAGTCCCCGTTTGCTCGACGGCAAATTCCAGTTTTTCAGGATTCAGATCGGTACGACTATTCGAGATAATCCCTTTGGAATCACAGATACAGATATGCTTGACGCCAGCAGTTGTAAATAACTTGGCGATCGCAATTCCAGCAGCACCAGCACCGTTAATGGTAATTTTGACGGTATCGAGGGACTTTTTGACCAGCTTGAGCGAGTTTAACAGAGCCGCAAGGGTGACGATCGCGGTACCATGTTGGTCGTCATGAAATACCGGAATATCTAATTCTGCCCGCAACCGCGCTTCGATCTCAAAGCAGCGTGGTGCAGCGATATCTTCGAGATTGATCCCCCCGAAGACTGGAGCCAGATGTTTGACAGTTTTGATAATTTCTTCGGTATCTTGGGTATCCAGACAGATTGGGAAGGCATCGAGTCCGGCAAATTCTTTAAATAGCATCGCCTTGCCTTCCATCACCGGCATCGAAGCAGCGGCACCCAGATTCCCCAATCCCAATACTGCGCTACCGTCACTGACGATCGCCACTGTATTACACTTAATCGTTAATTCATAAACGCGTTCGGGTTCGTTGGCAATTGCCATGCAGACACGTCCGACTCCAGGCGTATAGGCCATTGCCAGATCCGACTGACGCGTCAGCGGAATCTTGCTCTCCATCCGAATCTTACCGCCGCGATGGAGTTGCATCGTTCGATCGAATGTACTCGTCAGCCGCACTTCAGTAATCGACTTGACTACTTCGACAATTTGGTCGCCATGTTCGGTACTAGTCGCATCAACCGTCACATCGATCTGCGATAATACCCGCGTCTGCTCGGTAATGTCTAGCGTGCTGATATTGCCACCGACAGAAGCGATACCCTGAGCGATACTCGCCAGCATCCCCGATCGATTGGGCACTTCCAGGTGCATGGAAATACTAAAGGAAGAAGTAGGATTTAAATTTACCATCTCAGTTTTTGAAGCGTCCACAACTAGCAGCTTTAATTATAAAGGTTCGCGATCAGGATAGATCGGCAATCAAGCTTGTCAAGTCGCAAAATACGACCACTTACGTTGGCCTGCGGCCAAATCGATGCGTTAGAATTGATGAAGAAACAGTGCTCTCAAACCCAATATGGGTGGTCTGTTCTGGTTGTCTGGCCGTCAGCTTTCACGACTAAAAATAACTAAAAATCATGCTATCTAACCTCTTTGGTGGTAAAAAATCAACTATTCCCGCGCCAGCGGATGCATTACCGGGCAGAGCCGAAAAAATGGCTCTACCCGCCAAGCACTTTGTCAATGGCAATCCGTTTGCGCCACCATATCCCGATCACCTGGAAACAGCTATGTTTGGAATGGGTTGTTTTTGGGGTGCCGAACGTAAATTCTGGCAGTTGCCAGCAGGCGTGTATATTACCGCTGTGGGCTATGCAGCTGGCAGTACGACCAATCCCACCTATCAAGAGGTTTGTAGTGGTTTGACTGGGCATAACGAAGTGGTACTGGTGGTATTCGATCCGGAAGTCATCAGTTACTCGCAACTGCTCAAAGTCTTCTGGGAAAACCACAATCCCACTCAAGGAATGCGCCAAGGTAACGATGCGGGAACGCAGTATCGATCGGGTATCTATTCCTATTCTGAGAGTCAACAACAATTAGCCCAGGATTCTAAAGTAGCTTATCAAGCAGCTCTCGATCGTGCGGGACATAAAGAGATTACTACTGAGATCCTGCCAGCTCCAGAGTTTTACTATGCTGAAGTCTATCACCAACAATATCTAGCCAAGAATCCTGGCGGTTATTGCGGTTTGGGCGGTACGAATGTGTGTATGCCAGAGAATTTGTCGGTGGCGAATTAGGGGATAGGGGATAGAGGGTAGGGAAACAAGCGTCCTTTCGTCTCCCCATCCCCCAGCCCTTCATCCAGTTTATTGTTTTTCAAGGAACAGCAGCACGAGTTAGAATAATTCGGAAAAAATCTTTTACAATTTGATCGCGAGCTTCTTTTACACTTGAGAAAGAAGCTCCTTTTTTCATCA
>NZ_JANNDR010000581.1:0-4066 GCF_031378165.1 Chamaesiphon sp. OTE_75_metabat_556 | reverse complement strand
TGTCATAAATTTCTCCGGTGGAATCCCTAGCTGTTTGCAGATTAACCGCATAGCGATGAGGCTGGCTTGATGGGGAATCGTCATGTTCAGATCCGCGATCTTCAGTTCGGCAGTCTGCAATAAACGATCTACAAACCGGGGCAAGATTTCTGCTGCCATCCGATAGATACCTCTGCCATCCATTCTAAACAGAAAGGATTCGAGGTTATCGGCATAGTCTCGTGGATGATATTTATTGCCGCCACCCGTACACTCAGTCAGGTGCGCCCCTCTGCTGTAAGTTTCCAGACTGGAAGTCAGGATGCGCGCACTTTCTCCCGGCTCAGATCTGGCTAGAATCGCCGCTGCCGCACCATCACCAAACAAAGTGCAACTTTCTCGATCGTTCCAATTCAAGCCCGTACAGACTTCACTGGCAACTACTAGCACTCGCCGATATCTACCGGCATCGATTAAATAGGAGATGGTATCGAATCCAGTAATAAAACTCAGACAAGTCGAATTGATATCGAAAGCCGGAATCCCCGCATCGAGCGCACCCAGATGTTTTTGAACTAAGGCTGCCGTACAGGGAATAGATTGCTCGGGAATACCACTGGTACTAATCACACAATCGATATCTGCGATCGACAATCCCGCCGCCGCCAGCGCATCCTTAGCTGCTAAGGCTCCCATCAATGATGCAGTTTCATCTTCTACAAAATAGCGAACTAATACCCCTGATTTCTGTTCGACCCAATCCTGTGGCAAGCCCAACTTCAGCTCAATTTCGCTGGCAGTGACTCGGTTTTTGGGCAGATATTTTCCAGTGGCAAGAATCTTAACTCTTCGCATAATTGAAAATAAATACATGTGATGGCGGCACCTACATACATCATTCTAATCAATTTGTAAGGGCGAAACTAAACTCTTCATGGAACTTCACTCCAACCAAAAGCCCGATCTTTTGACCTATATTGACTATTGTCAGCATCGCTTTTAAAGACATCTGAAATTAAAATTGAACACGTCCAAATATTTATAATTTCAAAACCATGTTAAATCGAGTAATCAATTGGAAAAGATTTAGCCTTTTTAGGTTTAACAAAAACCTGCTGCTGAGGTTCGAGTCGTAACTCATCGAAACGTTCGCGCGTCAGTAGTGCGGTGATGACTTGCCCATCATCTAGAGCTAATTCTGCTTGAATTTCCGAGCCGAGATGAGTGACCCGATTGACCTTGGCAGCGACAGTACTGTTATTTGAAATAGTTTCAATCGCGATATCTTGAGGGCGGAGAAACATTTGGGGATTGGTAGTTTCAAACCGTTTATTTTGGAAGATATTTAAGCTACTCGGCAACACATTAACTGGCCCGATAAAACCCATTACAAAAGCATTAGCTGGATGATGGTAAATTTCGCTGGGTGTGCCGACTTGTTCGATATAGCCTTTATTCATGATGGCAATTTTATCCGCGACGGCCATGGCATCCGATCGATCGTGGGTAACAAATACCGTCGTGACGTGAGATCGATCGTGGAGTTGGCGCAACCAAGCGCGTAAATCTCTGCGGACTCTGGCATCCAATGCCCCAAATGGTTCGTCTAGCAAGAGAATTTTGGGTTCGATTGCTAATGCTCTAGCGAGGGCGACACGTTGGCGTTGGCCACCGGAAAGTTGGGCGGGATACCGATCGCCCACACCGCTAAGTTGAATTAACTCCAGCAGTTCGGCGACCTTTTTTTTGACCTTTGCAGCGGAGATCGATCGAATCTCCATGCCAAAGGCGATATTTTGACCGATCGTCAGATGTTTGAATAAAGCATAATTCTGGAACACAAAACCGATATTGCGTTCCCGCACGCTTTGTTGCGTTGCATCTTTACCTGCCAGCCACAGCCGACCTTCGTCGGGGGTTTCGAGTCCAGCAATCAGTCTGAGTAGGGTCGATTTACCCGAACCAGAAGGACCGAGCAGGGCGATCAGCGAATCTTGCCCGATTTCGAGAGTTGCTCGATCGACAGCTTGGAAATTCCCAAAGCATTTGGAGATGTTTTCTACGGCAATGCCCACAATCTGTTCTCGGTAGTGTCGTCTCTGGGTGAGAGTATCTACAGGTAATCGCGTGAATTACCGTATCTTAGCATCGGTGGATTACCTCCGGTACGCTACGCGAACGGTTGGCGATCAGCAATTTTTGGTATCATAGTATAGAGAAACTATTCTTTCTAAATTTAGTAGCCATGTCAGATCTCGATCGCGGCATCATGAAGTTCAAAGGGGCGGATACGCCAGCAGCCATCGCGATCTCTTCGACGCTGGTATTAGGCGGCATCATCTTCCTGGTGATCTGGGCGTTACAGCACGCTTACGCAGTTTAAAATAGTTATTAACTAATACATCCAAAAACTAATGGTAGGGGCAATTCATGAATTGCCCCTACCATTGTTGCCAGTAATGCCTGAAATGCTGTTAAATGCCGATTCATACTTTACCGATCGACGTAATTCACCTGATTGCCGCTGGAGAAGTCATTGACTCGCTAGGGGCAGTAGTGCGGGAACTGTGTGAAAACGCGATCGATGCTGGCGCAACGAGAATTACGGTGTCGCTATTTCCCGATCGATGGCGGATTCGGGTCGCAGACAATGGTAGCGGCATCGAACTTGCCGATCTCCAACAGGCAGCTACAGCACATAGTACGAGTAAAATTGACGATCGAGAGGATCTATTTCACATTACCAGTTTGGGATTCCGGGGTGAGGCGCTCCACAGCTTGGCGCAACTTGCCAATCTCGAAATTTACAGTCGTCCGCGAGATCGTAGCGATGGTTGGCATCTAGTCTACAACCATCAGGGTGAAGTCGTGCGGCAACAAGAAGTCGCGATCGCGCCGGGTACAGCAATTGATATCGAAGATCTCTTTGGGGACTGGGCAGCTAGACGCGAAGGTTTACCCAATCTCAATTGTCAACTGCGTCAAGTGCAGACGACGATCTATCATCTGGCTCTGTGTCATCCTCATGTCAGTTGGACGGTAGAACAGCAACATCGTCCGTGGTTTCAGATTATCGGCTCTAAAACTACCCAACAAATCATCCCCCAATTATTACCCAGAGTTCGGGTTGACGATCTTCAACATGTGGAGATGCGCGTTCGCCCCATCAACCACCTCAAACAACGTCTCGAATTAGAGTTGCCCCCAGAACAGACAGAGCGGAAAACCGATCGGGCAATCGGTTTGCCAGCATTGGGTTCCAGATCTAGAGAAGAATCGCAAATTCAGTTAACTTTGGGATTGCCCGATCGCTGTCATCGCCATCGATTGGACTGGGTAAAAGTCGCCGTGAATGGTCGGATTGTCAGAGCACCAGAATTGGAGCAAACGATCGTCAGTGGTTTGGCACGAACATTACCACGCGATCGCTATCCTGTCTGCTTTTTACACCTCCAAATCCCGCCGCACTACATCGACTGGAATCGCCATCCAGCAAAGGTGGAAATCTATCTCCAGCAGATCGAATATTGGCAAGCCCAAGTCACTACAGCACTCGATCGAGCCTTAAATCTTGAGTCTGAAATTGATGATGACGATACTCAAACCAGCCGGATCGGGAAATTATTAGCAGTCGCCGAACAGCAGGGAGCCTATCATATCCCGCAACGAGCCATTTCTGCGGCTAATGATGGCGATGGTTTGGGTTTGCTCGAACTGCGGGCGGTCGGGCAAGTGCTGAATACTTATATCATTGCCGAACACGCTGACGGACTATGGCTGGTGGAACAACATATTGCTCACGAGCGGGTGCTGTACGAGCAAATAGCAGCAGCTTGGCAGCTATTACCACTCGAACCGCCGCTAATTCTCTCGCACCTGTCAGAGCGGCAAATAGCCCAATTAGAACAAATCGAAATGACGATCGATCCCTTTGGTGAGGGGTTATGGGCGGTGCGGACGGCTCCGGCACCCCTATTAATGCGCGAAGATTTGGCGGCAGCAATTACCGAACTCAGCCTGGGTGGGGATTTACAAGCCGCTCAAGTGGCTGTAGCCTGTCGCTGTGCGATTCGGAATGGGACATCCC
>NZ_JANNDR010000420.1:0-17705 GCF_031378165.1 Chamaesiphon sp. OTE_75_metabat_556 | reverse complement strand
CCTCTCCGTCAGGAGATATAAAAACGCCGCTCCGAGGAGGGGATTTGTCACGCCAAGATGTCGCTATTGTCCCCAAGTCCGCAAGTCCCCCATTCCCCAACTCCCATTTCCCATCTCCCATCTCCACCACCAAGGACGATTAACAATGAAAGCAGTTTGCTGGCAAGGTACCAATAAGGTCAAAGTAGAAACAGTTCCCGATCCCAAGATCCTCAATCCGCGCGATGCGATTATTAGAATTACGACGACGGCGATTTGTGGTTCCGATCTGCACTTGTATAACGGGTTGAACCCGACGATGCAAAAAGGGGATATCCTCGGTCATGAATTTATGGGCGAGATCGTCGAACTCGGTAGCAAAGTTACCAATCTCCAAATTGGCGATCGCGTAGTCGTGCCATTTACGATCTCTTGCGGTTCGTGCTTCTTTTGCAATCGCGATTTGTGGTCGTTGTGCGATAACTCCAATCCCAATGGTTGGTTGGCAGAAAAAGTTATGGGTCATTCGCCAGCAGGTTTGTTTGGCTACTCGCACTTGCTCGGCGGTTATGCTGGCGGTCAAGCTGAGTATGCGCGGGTGCCCTTTGCCGATGTCGGTTTATTCAAGATTCCCGATGGACTGAGTGATGAGCAAGTGGTCTTTTTTACCGATGTCTTTCCTACTGGCTATATGGCTGCTGAAAATTGCAATATTCAGCCTGGAGATACGGTAGCGATTTGGGGTTGTGGCCCCGTGGGACAATTTGCGATTCGGAGTGCCTTCATGCTCGGTGCCGAGCGGGTAATTGCGATCGATCGCGTCCCCGAACGGTTGGCAATGGCGAAGGCTGGTGGCGCGGAAATTCTCAACTATGAAGAAATTGAAGTCGGCGAAGCCCTCAAGGAAATGACGGGCGGACGCGGCTCCGATTCGGCGATGGATGCCGTCGGCATGGAAGCGCATGGCATGGGTTTAGAAGGTTTCTATGACAAAGCGATGCAAGCTGTCAAGCTGGAAACCGATCGACCGACAGCACTGCGTCAGGCGATCGTCGCCGTCCGCAAGGGTGGCAGCATCTCTGTTCCTGGTGGTTACAGTGGCTTCGCTGACAAAATCCCGATGGGTGCGTTTATGAACAAAGGCTTGACGATGAAATCAGGACAGACACACGTTCATAAGTATCTCCAACCCCTACTCGATCGGGTGCAAAAGGGTGACATCGACCCTTCCTTTATCATCACCCATTCGTTACCGATGGAACAAGCCCCCCACGCCTATGAAATCTTCAAACAGAAGCAGGATAGCTGTATCAAAGTCATCCTCAAACCCGGATTGTCAGCTTCATTAAATTAGTCGATTGACACTCTCTACCAGATCCCCGACTTCTTTGAGAAGTCGGGGATCTATCCTCACCTCACCTTGTTTAAATATGAATTACCTTGTCGCTGTTTTACCCGATCGATCTCAGGCCGAAGCCGCTTATTCTGCTCTCGCACAAGAAGGACTACCTAATGATGGGATTAACATTTTAGGTGAAGGTTATCAAAGTGCTGATGAATATGGATTAATCGATCCGAATGTTGAAGCTCGCAAAGAAATCAAACGAGAACTATTTTGGCTGGTAGGCTAAGGTACAGGCGAACTCATCGATCGAGCCACCCGGATCTTGCGTCAATTTGAACCAGAAAATATGCAAGGTTATCGCGAACCGATCGGTACTTAGAGATCGATTCGATCAATGCTGTTTCCTAAGAATGAATATTCAAGACCGCGCTCTCACCTACCTCTTTTACTCACTCGATCTACACCCTTTGGCAGAGAAACTTTTGACGTAATTCTAGTTAGTGTGGATGAGGATCGGGGATGCAAACACACGCATCAGAATATTCAACTTAACAGAGAGGTAATCACAATGTCGAGCACGATTTCCCTCACAATCATTCAGATCGGTGACTGGTTTAAACAGTTACAAATACGGCAATTTTTATCAGTTGTCGCGATCAGTTTTATCTTACTAAATATCACTCCCGCACCCGATCGTGCTAGCAAAGCCACCATCGATAAGCTTGATCGGCTGGTACATCAAGAAAATCCCGATCGTCCCAAAACCACCAAAGAATGGCAGCAACAGGCGCGAGCAGTCCAGGGCAAACCCGGCGAACGCATCGAACGCATTGGCGAACAATCCGCAGATGCTGTCAAAGAATTCGGTCGAATGTATCCAGATGTTGCCAAACGTAGCGCGAACGAACTGGAAAAAAATGTTGAGAACAACTGAATTTCCAAGCAAGAAATTCCCGATCGATGCCACGGATTAAAACCGGGGGTCAACCCTCAGGCATCGACAAACATGGCAGCCGACAGCTAAATAACCACCAAACTAATTACGAGCCGGGAGAATGTCGATGCGATTGGGACGGCATTAGCAGGACTATTGCCATTCGAGCGATTTGCCACGATTGTGACTATCGATCGCATCGGTCAACCCCAGCCAGCTCCAGATGCCGATCTCTACTGCCTCGATCGACTCGGCATCGGGGCTGATGAGGCGATCTCGATCAAGGATACTCCCGTCAGCGTCACCGCTGCCAAAACTGCTGGTCTGACAACAATTGCTACCCCTGGAACCGCAGTCTGCGATTAGGATTTTTATGCGGCCGATCTGCTTATACCCGACCTGACCGATCTGAGTATTGACAATTTATTTTCATTAATTGCCGATCGTTGGCATCGAGCGACCTACTTTAGCCTCTAACTCCAGCCATTCGCTCTCTAGATTGGTTTACGGACTACTTGGCAAAATCCCCGTAAGCGCACTTCTTGACTCACACTTAATCTGAAAATCGATGATGAACGTCCGCTTATGTCAGCCCATTACTAGCATGTCTGTGGGGATTTTCATCCTATCCATCGCCGCCTGTAGCAGACAACCAACCATTCAAGTCCCACTGACTACGCCTACTTATGCCGATCGGGAGACCACAACAGCATCTAGAGCGAGATCTGCAACCGCCGCCGAGCATGTCGTGGCCTTAATTGACGATAATCCCTCGCTCCAAACTTTGTCGCAGGCGATCGACAAAGCAGATTTAGAAAATACCTTAGAGGAAGGTGGTCCCTATACAATTTTTGCGCCATCCGATCGAGCTTTTGCCGCCCTACCCGCCGTCACGCGCCAACGGTTGCTCTAAGCTGAAAATCGCGGGTTATTACGCAAAATTTTGACTTATCACGTAATTTCTGGGCAGATTTATGCCAATCAATTGCAGTCGGGTGAAATGGTCACTTGCGATCCAGCTACCTCAACATTGAGGTAGCTGGATCGCAAGTGAAAGTAAATCAAGCGCAGATCGTCGAGTCAGATTTCAAGGCCGCCAACGGCGTAGTCCACATTGTCGATCGAATTATGTTGCCGCCAAACCTCAATTTGAATCCCACTGGGGTGCGAGGCAGATCTCAGATTGCCAGCGCGCTGAAATCTTGAAGTTATATTTTTTGACAGCAAAATTCAGAGCGAAACAGATCTCGGCACCAAACTATACACCAACTCTAAGGAGTCGAAGAATATATCTGTTCTAATGTAAATCGATCGAGAGCAGCTAATTATGAAGTAAAAAACGATCGGTATGGATTTCCTGGCGGCAACGCTCTGGTACTACGAGCTATTTTGGGGCACGAACCTTGGCCGCTGCGATCGTATTTCTACGAATTAGCCAACCGCCAAGATCGTGCTGGTGGGAGTACCCCGCAGTTTATGCAGCAAGTAAGGCCGCCATTGAGTTATTTACGGCAGTGACGACTAAAGAAGTCGGCGGTCGCGAGATTACCGATCGATTGACTCTAGATATTGGCGATCGACTGGCGATCTCAATTACATCTTCGAGATCGCGATTCATGTATCCTGAGGTAAGCAACAATTGAATTAACTCTCGATCGCCTGTTTTACCAATGACATAATTTTTAAACTACTCAATTGTGTTTTCGCTTCACCGGCATTAGTTACAGCCGATTTATACCAGTCTCGATCGCCAGCTCTGCACTTACACCTGTGCTATATCACTCGATTCAGGGAATAATAAGATTGTCAAACAGTGTCAGTTTGCCTGACGATCTGGCGAACTACGTTTTCGTTGTTGGCTGCAAAAAATTTATATACATCTTTAAGTAACTTTCCTGGTTGTATAGTTGTATGTGTGTATATATGAATCAGAGAGACGATCTCGGTTTGTGTTAACGATCGTGATCGTGACAGCCAATCTTCCGGGGGTCATCAAACTGGCGGTGGGTTTACAGTACCCATCCGACAACTTGTTCCTGGAGTGAGATAACATCAACTCGTTGGCATAGCCGCTCTGCGGAGGCAGACACTTTGTGTTGGCGGAGCCTTGTCTTTGGCATTACAAAATGGGAATCGCCCTCAACCAAGTCTATCTAAATTTTTATCCTCAAGATAAATAAACGCAACCCCAACTTACATTAATTTTTATTCTTACCCTATTTCCCAACCAAATCGTTGTAGCCCCAAGGATCGAAACGTGAAAAAAATATTATTAGTAGACGACGATAAGACCCTGCAAACCGTACTAACGCGCTATCTCGAAAAGCGGGGCTACTCAGTCAGAGTTGTGACCTCTGGCGTGCAGGGTTTGAAACTGTTCGCCCAAGATCCTCCAGATCTAGTCGTGTCCGACATCATGATGCCAGGGATGGATGGCTTGGAGTTTTGTCGTCGCCTCCGCGCGACTAGACCGGGACAACTAGTCCCATTTATCTTTCTCACGGCCAAAAAAGATCTCGAAGATCGGATTCAAGGTCACTATATCGGTGCGGATGATTATATTACCAAACCCTTTGAGCCACTAGAATTACTAGCCAAAATCGAAGCCCAACTCGAACGTTCGCGTCGCATCCACTCGGAAATGGTACGGCTGATGCAAAAAGTCCCCGAAGATAGTGAATCGGGGAATGAATATGGTGAAAATCTCGTAGAACCGGTCCCGCCAGCTAAAGATCCAGAGCCAGAAGAAGATCTACCATTGACGCCAGCAGAAGCACGCGTATTTTGGGAAGTAATTCAAGGTTTAACTAATAAACAAATCAGCCAACGGTTGTTTATCAGTCCACGTACCGTTCAAACTCACCTGAGCAATATTCTCACCAAGTTAAACTTAGAGAATAGATCGCAGCTCGTGAGATTTGCCTTTGAGCATGGCTATCGTCCACCCCAAACTCAAGATGAGCAGAGAGCGGCTGAGGCTAGGGGCTAATCGAAACACCGCATTTTCACCAAAATCGGCGGTAGGGGCAATTCACGAATTGCCCCTACCGCCGATTTTGGTCTGCGTTTGCCGCTAAACTTGAATAGTATTATTGCAACGCGATCGACCAGTCTCATGTCAGACCCCCGTGCCTATCTTTCTCAAAAAAACATCGATCCCAAAGAGCGACTGATCTTTGCTTTAGATGTCGAAACTAGCGATCTTGCCAAACAAATCGTCACCCAACTAGGCGATGCGGTGGTATTTTACAAGCTGGGATTGGAGCTGTTTTTGGGCGGTCAGTACTTTGAAACGATCGACTGGTTACTCGCCCGTAACAAAAAGATTTTTGTCGATCTCAAGTTTTTTGATGTCCCCCAAACTGTCGGCTCGGCAGTCAGACAACTGACAAATCGCGGGATTAGCTTTGTCACTGTGCATGGCAACGATGAGATTTTAAAAGCAGCCGTGCGCGAGAAACAGGATCTGAAGATTCTCGCCGTAACAGTATTGACTAGCCTCGATCGCGGTGACCTCAATGATCTGGGCTTCGATTGCGATCCCGATGCCCTGGTACTCTCTAGAGCCAAACGCGCCCTGGAAATCGGTTGCGATGGGGTGATTTCATCGGGGCGGGAAGCTCAGGCACTCAGAGCCAATTTAGATGCCAATTTTCTGGTAGTGACACCAGGGATTCGACCGGTTGACAATACCGAGGAAGCCTCCAGCGACGATCAAAAACGCACCGTCGATGTCCACACGGCATTCACGAACGGAGCCGACTATATCGTCGTCGGCAGACCGATTAAACTCGCGCCCGATCCTTACGCCGCCGCGATGGCCATCCAACAGACAATTGCTGAAATTTTTGGATAACTTAGGGCGATCGAACTGCATCCAATTACAAATATGGTGTAGCTTGGATCTTAAATCGGGCATTTAGTATCCAGCGTTATTTTCACCAATGATTAATCCCCCAGTTTCGCGGCGGCAGTTAGCTAATGGTATTACAGTTTTAACGATCGCCAATCCCAGTGCGGATATTGTCTCTGGGAGATTTTTTCTGCCGGCTGGCAGTCGCTGGGAACCGATCGATCGAGCTGGATTAGCCCAACTGCTGACATCGCTACTGACCAAGGGGACAACGCATTTATCCGCGTTAGAAATTGCCGATCGGATCGAATCTGTCGGCGCGGGACTGGGCGCAGAAACAACCACAGACTATCTCAAGCTAAGTTTAAAAACTGTCAAATCAGATTTGGTAGATATCTTCAAATTAGCGGGCGAGATTCTCAGAACTCCCAGCTTTCCTCCCGACCAAATCGAACTCGAACGCAAGCTGATCCTCCAAGCCATTCGATCGCAAACCGAGCAGCCGTTTAATAATGCCTATCGCCAACTGCGGACGGCTCTATATGGCGAACATCCTTACTCGCGATCGAGTCTGGGCAATGCGACGACGATGGGGCAAATTACCCGTCAGGACTTAGTTGATTATCATCAAGCTCACATCCGTCCCGATCGACTAATTATCAGCCTTGCAGGGCGAATTACCCCCGATGAAGCGATCGCTTTGGTGACGCAGGTATTTGGCGATTGGGAAATTCCCACCGTCGAGCCACCAACGCTCTCGCCCACACATGTGACTACTCAGCCCCAGTACCAAATCGAACATCAAGCCACCCAACAAGCGATCGTCATGTTGGGCTATCTCGCCCCCGCCATTCACGATCCTGACTGCATTGCCCTGAAATTAATCGATAGCTATCTCAGCAATGGCATGTCCAGCCGTTTATTTGTCGAGCTGCGCGAAAAACGCGGACTCGCCTATGATGTCTCGGCTTTTTATCCCACTCGGTTAGATACCTCCCACTTTGCCGTGTACATGGGCACCAATCCTAGTAATACCGCCATTGCCGTCAGCGGCTTACGCGCCGAAGTCGATCGCTTGTGCATGGAACCGCTCTCGGCTGCCGAACTCCAAACCGCCAAGGACAAGCTGCTCGGACAGTACGCACTCGGTAAACAAACCAATGGCCAATTAGCCCAAACTTACGGCTGGTACGAGTTATTGGGCTTGAGTGTAGATTTCGATCTGGAGTTCAACAGTGCCATCCAAAAACTAACCGCCACCCAACTCCAATCCGCCGCCAATAAATATCTCTGCGATCCCTATATTTCGATCGTCAGTCCAGAAAATAAAGCAGCCGCCAGCAAAATGGCAGCACCAATATCCTAAATCAATGCGGAAGTTGAGTTGGCAGCAATTAAAATCGCTATCAACTATCAACTATCAACTAACTTAATCCCCAATCGTCACCTCTTCCTTGCCAATAATGGAATTGAGTGCCCAAACATGTTCGATTTCCATCTGTTGATGCTCGCAGGTAGATTCCAGCAACTTGTGCTGAGACAACGCTTTGCGGAGCGTCACAATGAGCTGCTGAACGCGATCTCTGACGATCGGATCGCGATCGACAGACATCATCGTCTGGCGTTCTAGCACTTGTAAAATCAGTTCGTAATGGACTAATGAGGGTAGTTTAATGCGATCCATGAATATGCCTGCACACGATCTCGATCGGGTCGGTAATTGGTTAAGTGAGTAAATTACAGCCGAAATTATGCTGCAAATAGCTCGACGATGCCTTGTCCAGGATCGTCTTGCTTTACTAATGATTCCCCAATTAGCACAGCATTAGCTCCAGCCGCTGCTACTATTTTAAGATCTTTAGCTGTATGTATCCCCGATTCGCTGACAATTAGAATATTTCGATCGATTAATTGTTGCTGCCGGGGGGCTAGGAGTGTTTCAGTCGTCTGGAGATCGACACTAAAATCAGCAAGATCGCGATTATTGATGCCAATCAGCTCGACGTCAGCCAATCCCAACACTCGATCGAATTCTGCGGCGGTATGTACCTCAATCAGTGCCGTCATCCCCAGCAGTCGCACGATCTTGAGAAAATACTGAAGATCGACATCTTCCAAAATTGCCGCAATCAATAGCACTGCATCGGCACCATGCGCGCGCGCGTAATAGATTTGGTAAGGATAGATAATAAATTCCTTACATAATAGCGGTAAATCGACAGCTTGCCGGACGGCAGCTAGATTCTCAAAACTACCCTGAAAAAAATTGCGATCGGTCAACACTGACAAACAACTCGCCCCGCCGCGTTGATAGGATTTGGCAATCTCCACCGCATCAAAATCTGCCCTAATTACCCCCTTGCTCGGCGAAGCTTTCTTGACTTCAGCAATGACGGCTGGCTGAGTTTTGCCCGATCTGAGCGCACCCAAGAAGTCCAATGGTGGAGCCACTAGTGCGACTTGTTTCTTTAACTTATCGAGCGGCAGCTTGTCTCGCAGATACGCTACTTCCCGTTCTTTATCCCAGACAATTTCTTCGAGGATATGTTCGGGTTTGCCATCGGGCACGACGATCTGGTATTCGAGGGGGCCGACATTGACAGCGGAACTAGGCGGACGACGACGAATCTTCATAGAGGGTAGGGGGTAGGGAATAGGGACTAGGGGCTGTAATGATGGTTAGTTTCTATTAAATCTTGGGTAGAAGGTCGCCCATTAATAAATTGCTTTCAGCAAGAATTAGTTTCTATGGCAAATTTACAAGTATTAGTTATAAGTAATTTATTGGCATGAATCTCAGACCCCTTTCTAACAACTTTACTATGCTCCACTCCCTATCCCCCATCCGCTATCCCCTATCCCCTATCTTAAAGATTTGACACAACTCGATCGCGTGCATTTGCAGAGTAGCATTAGCTTCGCTGCCGCGTTTGAGATTAAACTCCAAATCTAGCAACTTGGGTAAACTAGCCGCAAGTCGATCGGCGGTGGTGGCTTGGAGTTCTTGTTTGATGAAGAATATGCGTTTGGGGTTGCCGAGTCCAGCGGCAGTCGCGATGACTCGATCGTCTTTTTCACCGGCCTCCAAGAGCATTTTCACCCACAACCAGGTGCGAAATTGACCGACGAGGGTAGCGACAATTTTGAGGGCGGGTTCGTTGTGGTTTAATAGTTCACTTACTAAGTGTAACGCTGTCCCGACATCGCCTTGGCGAATTGCTGCTGCTAATTGGAGACTAGTTTGAGTATTGGCGACGACTAGACTGGCGACCATCACTCGATCGATCTGCTGTCCGGCACCGCCAGCCAAGAGTTGAAGTTTTTCTAGTTCCAGATAGAGTTGGCGTGTATTATTCCCAACTGATTCAGCTAGCAGTTGAACTGCATCTGGCGTGATTTTTAGTCCCAATTCTTTAGCGACGATCTGGACTCGTTGGCTGAGTTCTGCGGTTTTCCAAGGTGGAATCAGACTGAATTCTTGGACGTTGGCATATTTCTGAATTGTTTTGGTCGATTTCAATCTCCCATCTGGTTTATTTTTACTCGTTAGCAACAGCACCGTTGTATCGGGAACTTGAGGTAAAGTTCGATCGAGTTCGGCCAGTAGCGACTCCGAACACTGCTGCATCAGAGTTGTATCGACCAGCCATACCAATCTTTTGCCCGCACCAAAGGGCGGAGTCATCGCAGCATCTAAGGCCGAAATTGTGGCATCTTCTTTTTCTGGCGTAATCTTTTCATAGTTAAAACTTTTCCACGCCGGATCGATCGCCGATTGTTGAATGGCACTAACAGCTTTGGCGATCGCAAAGTCATCATCGCCCCAGTAGAGAATTACGCTCATTAATTGATAATTGATAATTGATAATTGATAATTGATAATTGATAATTGATAATTGATAATTGATAGCTGTCGGAATATTTGTTTCGATGAATTTGATTCGCAGCTATTCATCTGTTATCATAAATTTCACTATTCACTATTCACTATTCACTATTCACTATTCACTATCCACTATCCACTATTCACTATTCACTATTCACTATCCACTATCCACTAAATTAATCATCATCAAACGATCGAGCAGTAGATATAAATAAACGATTGGGAACATCTTTACACCCGCCAGGAATTGTCCGTCGCGAGTTTTCCCCACACCACGCACAGCAATATTGACGTTGGGATTCTGACATACCAATAACATTGGTAAAGTCTACATCTTCCACTACCGCCCCACTATATTCACCCGTAATATAATCTGGATCGACATTTGGAATGCGTGGACTAGCCGACTCCAGCTTGCCATAAAAAAAGCGCGTACCTTTAAGATCTGCACCGTTGAGTTTGGCTTGATAAAGGATCGTTCTGGATAGATTTGCCTTTGTCAAGTTACAGCCAGTCAAGCTAGTCCGAATTAAGTTGGCATCACTGAGATCCGACCAGCGCAAGTCGGTGAGCGAGAGATCGATACTCGCCAGCATCACGCCCAAATCGATGACCCGCAGACCAGCGATCCGATCTTCATCATAACCGCCATCGCCATTGAGAATCACCTTCCCCAATCGCAAATCTCGCTGGAGCGGTGTCAGCAATTTGGAGCGGGACAGAAAGCGGATCACTCTGGCTTTACCTTCCGCGTTGACACTACCTAATAATGCCGCCGTCCGTCCCACGGCAAAGGCGCGTTCTTGCGGCCAATCTTCGAGGAAACCATTATCATCTAACACTAAACTGGAAATGCCTTGAAAATAATTGTCGATCGTTTGTTGTTGCGTAATCACATTTTGTTGGCGATTGAGCCGATTTTGCTCGATCGTCAAGTCGCGGGAAACGACATACTGTCGCCACGAGACAAAGGCGGCAATGGTGGCAATGGTCGTCTGTCCAATTGCACCACCCCATAAGCCCACAGCACCCACCGCACTCCAGTCCGTTCCCGCAGAGAGTTCACCTACATAGGTAAAGAAACCTCCAATCCTCAGCAAACTGATGATTACCACTAACATGGTCACGATTGTCACTAGCTGCAATCGTTGACTTGGAGATAAAGACTTAGGGATTTTGGGACGAAGACTGCGATAGACGATCGGTAACGATAATCCTAAGGCGATCGCGCAACCTGCTACGGTCAAACCAGGATGTTTAAATGCGATGCCACAACCGATCGCCACGATCGCCAGCAGATTAAACCAAATTGCCATCGATCGGTAATCTTCAGCTTTTAAGTAAACTTTTCTCTATTAGGGATTTTAACACGATCGTCAGAATGTACTTTAGCGACGGCCGCGAACATCGGTTACAATTTCGATCGGAAGCTGTGAGATCGAAAAGAATAACGATGAATCAAGCCTTACTACTCCCCAAAAATGCCGATCGACAGCTTGTCTATTCTGGCATCACCTGGCAACAATTCAAGCTGATCCAGGCTGGCTTTGCCGAAGCTCCAGGCGTTCGGCTATCTTACTTCGATCGCACTATTGAAATTCTGATGCCAGGAAGAACCCATGAATTGTTTAAGAGCATCATTGGGATGCTCGTCGAGCTATTTTGCTTGGAAATGGGGGTCGAATTTGAACCAATGGGTTCGATGACTCACGAACGTGATGGTGAAGTCGCCCTAGAAGCTGATGAATCTTACTGTTTTGGTAGCTCTAAAGCTATTCCCGATTTAGCAATTGAGGTGGTTTTAACTAGTGGTAGTTCGGATAAGCTCCAGCGATATCAACTATTAGGTGTTTCGGAAGTCTGGTTTTGGCAAGATGGCGTATTTAGCCTTTATCATCTCCGCGAACGAGAATACGCACAAATTATCCGCAGTGAAATCCCCGATCTTGTTGCTCTGGATATCGATCTACTCGCTCGCTGTGTTTTGATGGCAGAGACGTCAAGATTGAATGCTGCTAATGAATTCCGCCAGAAACTACCGAAATCGAGATGAAAATTATTCGATCGATTGTTACACCACTGCTGATGTTCAAGTCAAAACCAGCTAACTGAGATGATTTGGTAATTTCCCTAGCGATTTGGGGATAACTAAACAGGAGTGGCCAACCCATCTGTTAGTAATCTTCAATCTATGTCATTAGTTTCCCCCAGCTTCAACGATCCCCAAGATCGACCAGATTTGGTCGAAATTCATCACTGTGTCGCCGAGACATTAGCCAGTCTTGATGTCGAAGGGGTAGAGTTTTTCCTCGAACTCGATGGCGAAACTCTCAAGCTGACACTGCAAACTAACAAGTTTTTGGAAGCTCAGGATTTGGCGGTAGAACTAGGCAAAAAAATCGAACAGATTACCGCAGCCGATATTCACCAATTAGGTGTGTACAAGCGCAAAAGTGCCGAAACCAATGCCTTTTTGATTAAAGAAATGGCTCTTGGAAAAGTGGAGCTACCAGAACCAAAAACTGAAACTGAAACTGAGGTTGCGGAGATACCAGTCTCAAACCCTTCACCCCGAAAAATATCAAGCAAAGCACTCAAAGATAAATCAGAATTTAATTATCGTCCCAATTTTAGAGCCTATGGACTACTCAATTCATATATGCTCCGAACGGTTTCTGGCTTTTCCGCGTTAGGAATTGGGATCGCGGTTGTGTGGGGGATCTCGAACCTATTTGGCAGTATGGAGCAAAAACCACTCACCTATATTGATGTCAATCAATTACCAGGTTTAGGCACAATTCAGAACGATCCGGAAGTGATGGTATATCATGTTAAGTTTCCCAGACGTACTCATACATCCAGATTAGTAGTATTTTTACCAACTCATCCAGCCAAACCAAAACTCCCCTGTATCTTCGTCGCCCCATCAGCAACCGCACCGTTGTACGGGCAAACCATCGATGAAGAGACAATGGTTTATGGGAATTACATTAACTATGCTAAAGCTGGGTATGCAGTGATTGCCCATGATGTCGATGGCTATATCGACGAAGTAGGTCGCATCAGCGATCCACCAAGTGCAATGGTTATAGATAGCTTAAAAGCCTATAAAGCTTCTGACGCTGGTGTTTTAAACGCTAAATTAGCGATCGATTATGCTGTGGCGAGAATTCCGCAAATCGATCCGAATGCGATGTATGTTGCTGGTAGCGGTTCGGGTGGAACGATCGCCTTGATGGTTGCTGCAACCGATCCCCGCATTAAAGCCGCGATCGCTTATTCGCCAATTACCCATCTACCAGGGAAACATGCCGCGCTAGTCGAGACAATCTCAAAATCAGTACCTGGATATAAAGAATTTATCGATCGCAGTTCGCCACATCATCAGATCGACAAGATGAAAAAACCGCTGTTTATCTTTCATAACGATCGATCGACAGAAACTTCGCTTGCCGATACGACTAGTTTTGTACAATCAGTCCAGAAAAATAACCCATTAGTCTCATTTACACACGGCCAAAATGAGGGCTTGCCCTCTGGCGATTACCTACCCAACATCAAACAAGCGATCGAGTGGCTGAATAGTCAACAAAAAAATTAGCTATCTCCAACTGGAGATAGCTAAGAACATTAAGGGTTGTCCCCGAAAGTTATTGATGAAAATTTAGAGCTTAGTAATCGCCGTAATCGCCGTAGTCACCAGCACCACCATCTTTTACTTATTAAAGTCAAATATTTCTTTTCTGATCCCAGATAGCAATCGAGGAATTGTATCCGATCTTAAATTGAAGCTAAATCTATTGTGAAAAAAGTTATCAACATATTCATTCTTCAATAAGACTTATTATCCATTTAATCCAACCAAGAACTGTTGAAGATCTTCGCTCATATGTCTTGTCAGAATTGACATTATACAAATTAGACTCATACATGATTTCAATAACTTCTTTTTTGTTTGAAATATCTCCCTGGTTAAAATACAGTTTTAAAGTTTTATTGAAAATTTCATGAGTTAAAATTAATTCAATTAATTGGAGCTTTCTATCAAAAAGGGAAAGCTCAAATAATTTTATACCTTTCTCGGTTAGTTTATAAACTGATGTCTTATTTTCTTGTCCACGATTGACTAGACCTAAGTAAATAGCAGCATCAGAATAGTACCCTGCTTGCCTCCAGCTAAAATCATATTCTTGTGTTATTTCTTCTTTGGTAAAAGTCAATTTTTGTTTTAGAAGTTCGCACAGATTAATTATACGTTCAAAAGAGTCTGCTTGAGGAAAAGGAATTTCTGGCTCTTGGATCAAACAAACCTTGTTTAAAATATTTTGAATAACTTCAATATTTATCGTATTTTCTTCTTGAATTGCATATTTTTGCTGCCGGATAAGTTTGATTGAGTTGTAATATTCATTATCTGTAAAAATATATTCTCTTAAATGAAAGATACCATTTGTATACGTTAAAAAAACAGGGCGTACCTTCTTATTTATCTTTTGTATCCACAGTTTATATGGATAGAATAATTGTCTAACAAGAAAGTCATCAGAAATATAATTTTTTGCTTCAATTATAATTAATGAATCATTGCCTTCATATCCTCCATCAATTTCAATTTGAGACTTATTTACTTTTACTTGAAGTAGATCTTGTTGCCCATCAACATCAATATTAAAGTCAAAAGAGGATGAACTCATTCTCCCACTTACTGTTGAATGCAACTCAGATTCGCCTGTAAAGTCTTGAATGATACCTGTTATAAATGCACAATTTATTGCAGTTGCCTCACTTGTAATTTCTTTAGGATTCAGACTTTCTAAAAAATGAGGGAAATTTGTTTTTTGTATTTTAGTGCTATTCTCATCCTTAGTGAAGTCATGAAATGCTCTAAATCTCCCAATAATATAATCACCTCTAGATATAGGGAGAATAGATAATTTATGATCGGTGAATATCTTAGGAAGTTGAGATCTATGATCGAACTTTGTCATCAATCTAGCTTCTCTGAACTCATTTATATTATTAGATGATATTAAAAAAAATCTGAATTTTCTAGATGATTTAATATTTGATGCTTTTCAAAAATCTTCTCCCACGCCACATTATTTTTAGACTCACTCATAATTTTTTATCAATACTTCTTCTACCTCACCTCTTTTGTCACCGTCTGAATTTATAGCACGATTAGCCTTGATAATATGGATTTGATAGCCTGAATAAAGCTCTTTTATAAAATCCACAGAGGAATTAGATTGCATAAATTTAATTCCTTTTTTATTTAGCCGATCGCAAGCTTCTTTTAACCTGATTTGATCGGATTTATCCCATCCACCTTGTATATATCCAGTAAAATTAGAGCTGTCAGACACAGGATGATAAGGAGGATCTAAATACACGAAAGAATTTTTGTCTGCTTCTTTCAATACTGTCTCATAATCCGTATTCTCGATCCGAATATTGTTGGAGTTTAGGTAAGAGTTTACAGCCCTAAGTGTTGGCTCATTTACTATATTTGGATTCTTGTATTTTCCAAATGGCGAATTAAATTCACCGGAATTATTTACACGATATAATCCATTGTAGCAAGTTTTATTCAGATATATAATTCTTGATGCTCTTTCTACATCGCTTAAATTCTCAAAGGCTTCTGTCCTATCTAATGCACGTATTTCATAGAAATATCTGGATTCATTTTTATGCTTATGAAGATCTATGATCAGATTTTCAAGATCGTTTTTGATGACATTATAAACATTTACAAGTTCTGCATTAAAGTCATTTATAATTGCATTTTTCGGTTGAAGATGAAAAAGTACAGCGCCTCCGCCAATAAAAGGTTCAATGTATGATTTAATTCCTTTTGGTAAATACTGTTCGATCATAGGCATTATTTGTCTTTTACCTCCTACCCATTTTAAAAATGGTGCTACCAATTTATTTTTTGCCATTATTGTTGAATTTCAATCTAGAAATTGTATTGAAGAGAATCGAATCACTATTAAATAAGATCGAGTTTAACTTTGAGTGATTGAGTAGCAACCACAGAGAGTTTTTCTGAGCTATATTTAGGATCGAACAAAATCTTAAGTACAATTGTACTTTACTATGGTTTGGTGCTGTCGTCAATGCAAAATTGACATATAGAGGTAACATCATGTGATAATTTAGCCTAAAAAATAGCTACCTCCATCTGGAGATAGCTACGAATATCGAGGGTTGTCCCTGAAAGTTATGGAAAATTTAGAGCTTAGTAATCTCCGTAGTCACCAGCACCCATAGCGCCACCAGCACCACCACCATCTTTAGGTTCTGGCTTGTCAACGATGATACACTCAGTCGTGAGGATCATAGCTGCGATCGAAGCTGCGTTTTGCAATGCCGAACGCGTGACTTTAGCAGGATCGACAATCCCAGCGGCAAACATGTCTACAAACTCGTTAGTTGCTGCATTGTAACCAACATCAAAGGATTTCTCTTTAACGCGCTCGGCGATAATCGCACCGTTTTGACCAGCGTTTTCAGCAATCCGTTTGAGCGGAGCTGAAAGTGCGCGAGTAACGATTAGAGCACCAGTTAATTCCTCATCTTTGAGGTTAGCTTGCGCCCAAACTTCCAGTTCGGGAGATAGGTGAGCCAAGATCGTACCCCCACCAGGAACGATCCCTTCTTCTACTGCGGCTTTAGTTGCGTTGATCGCATCTTCGAGACGCAGTTTACGATCTTTCATTTCGGTTTCGGTAGCAGCACCAACTTTGATGACTGCAACACCACCAGCTAATTTAGCCAGACGCTCTTGGAGCTTCTCTTTGTCGTAGGAAGAATCGCTTTCGTCCATTTGACGACGAATTTGTTCGCAACGCGATTTGACAGTCGCTTCATTGCCTTCAGCCACGATCGTCGTACTATCTTTAGTAATCGTGATCCGACGGGCTTGACCGAGGGATTCCAGTTTAGTCGCGTCGAGTTTCAAACCAGCATCTTCAGTTACTAGTTGACCGCCAGTTAATACGGCGATATCTTCGAGCATTGCTTTACGACGATCTCCGAAACCAGGAGCTTTAACTGCGGCAACGTTTAATACGCCACGTAAACGGTTGACAACTAAAGTAGCCAGAGCTTCTTTTTCGATGTCTTCAGCTAGAATTAACAACGGACGACCGGAACGAGCAACTTGCTCAAGAATGGGCACGAGATCCTGAACCAAGTTGATTTTCTTGTCAGTAATCAGGATGTAAGGCTGTTCGAGAACTGCTTCCATCCGCTCCATATCAGTAGCGAAGTAAGGCGAGATATAACCCTTATCAAAGCGCATCCCTTCAGTGATTTCGAGTTCGGTAGTCATAGACTTACCTTCTTCGAGGGAGATGACGCCTTCTTTACCGACTTTATCCATCGCGTTGGCAATCATTTCGCCGACTTCGTTGTCGTTACCCGCAGAAATTGCGGCTACTTGAGCGATTGCTTTGGAATCTTCGACGGGTTTGGCATGAGCCGCGATTTTCTCGACGAGGAAACCAGTAGCTTTATCGATCCCGCGTTTGAGAGCGATCGCATTGGCACCAGCAGCCACGTTACGCAAGCCTTCTTTGACGATTGCGTGAGCTAGTACGGTAGCTGTAGTCGTACCGTCGCCAGCAGCGTCGTTAGTTTTGGATGCAGCTTGACGAATCAGAGCTACACCAGTATTTTCGACGTTATCTTCGAGTTCGAT
>NZ_JANNDR010000392.1:0-5664 GCF_031378165.1 Chamaesiphon sp. OTE_75_metabat_556 | reverse complement strand
ATCACGCGGAGGTTTCCTCCGCATGTGTTTGGGTCAAGACGCGTCCCGCCTCCTCAACGGGGGGACTGGGGGTCGGAGCGATGCGCGCTCGTTGGGTTCCCCAACGGTTTAGCGCATCAAGACAACCCCCAGATCCGGGTTCTGCCCACACCAAAAGAAATTGCATCGTACAAGTATCGATCGCCTACCGATTCGATCGCCTACCGATTTGATCGAGCAAGTAGCACTCACATATCTAAAGCCTAAAACCTAAAGCCTAAAGCCTAAACCCTAACGTTAGAATTAATGGTATCGAGCTAGATCGCGAGGTTGCCAATGATTGCTACTAACCGTAAAACTGACAGCTCCGATGATGTCGAACCTTCAGGTTGTAGGATTTTAATCATCGATGATGCCGAAACCGATCGAGTCACTTATCGGCGGTATTTAGAGGCGTCACCCACCTTTGAGTGCAACCCGATCGAATTCGCCCTCGGTGAGGATGCGCTGGCTTGGTGTGAGACAAATTCCCCCGATCTGATTTTGCTCGACTACTTATTGCCCGATACAGATGGGCTGCAATTTTTACAGGATTTGACCGCGCAGATGGGAACGCTACCACCAGTGGTGATGTTGACAGGGCAAGGTAGCGAAGCAGTGGCGGTGGAGGCGATGAAACACGGCGTCAGAGACTATCTCGTCAAAGGACAGCTCACTCCACAGCGATTGATTAACGCTGTCACCAATGCCTTGAAGGAACAGCGGTTGCAAGCACAGATCGCGCGGCAGGAGCGGCAGCGACAATTGGTCGCGAGTATCATGCTCAAGATCGGGCACTCGATCGAGTTGGCTCAAATCCTCCAAGCGGGTGTTGATGGCGCGCGCGAACTCCTCGACTGCGATCGGATGGTGGTCTATAAATTAAGTCCCGATCTGAGTGGGACGGTTGTTGCCGAGTCCGTGCTAACGCAGTGGACGCCAGCACTGGGAAGGACGATCAAGGAAAACTGCTTTCAGGGCGAGCGATCTGACGCGATCGCCAAATACCTCAACGGACACCAGCTCATCCTCACCAATATCCACACTGCCGACCTCAGCCCCTGCTATGTCGAGATGCTGGAGCAATTTCAGGTCAAGGCATTATTAGTCGTACCGATCCTCTTTCGCAATGTCCCGCCAGCCACTGCACCCATCGTCTGGGGTTTGGCGATCGCCCACAACTGCAAAACCCCACGAGTATGGCGACCTGACGAGCAAAATTTACTCTTAGAAATCTCCGTCCAAATGGCGATCGCCATTCAACAAACCGAACTAGTCGTAGATCTCCAGCAAACATTAGCGCAGCAACAGGTGATCGAACAACAATTACGCGATCGGGTCATCGAAATCGAACAAACCAATTTGCGGCTCTCGGTTGCTACTAATTTATTAGAAAAACGCAATCAAGAACTCGATGAATTTGCCTGTATTGCCTCCCACGATTTGCAAGCTCCATTGCGCGGCATCGCCAATCTCACCGACTGGTTGGCCAAAGATCTCGGCGACCAACTCCCCGCTGAAAATCAACAGCAAATCGACCTGATCCAATCGCGGATCTTACAAATGAGCACGTTAATTAATGGGTTGCTTCAGTATGCTCGCGTGGGTCGCCAACAAGTCGATGCAATGACGGTAAATGTCGGTAAAATAGTAGCAGAAGTTGTCGAAACGATCGATCCACCGCATGAGTTTCGGATCAAGTTTGCCGAAAATCTGCCGACGCTACGGACGCAAGTTTTGTTGTTAAAACAGGTGTTTGTCAATCTGATTGGCAATGCGATTAAATATCACGATCGCCCCAATGGGACTGTGGAAATTCTAGCCACCGAACGCGATTATTTCTGGCAATTTACAGTCGTTGATGATGGCCCTGGCATTGCCGCCGAACATCACAAAAAGATCTTTGGGATTTTTCAAACATTAATGGTGCGATCGGATAACAACAGTTCTGGCGTTGGCCTCGCGATCGTCCAAAAGATCGTCGAAAGCCAAGGGGGTGTCGTCTGGGTGGATTCAGATTTAGGTCGGGGCTGTGATTTTTCGTTTACATGGCCAAAAGTGATTTAATCAGTGTTTCTGTTAGAGTTAGGATACGTCAACTTTTGAGAGGTTAAATGATGACGATCGCCACCTATAAGTGGACGATCGATCGCTACCATCAAGCGATCGATTCCGGTATTTTTGATGGCCAAAATCTCGAATTATTGCGGGGAGATCTGATTCTCATGCCACCAGAAGGCGAACCCCATGTTTATTTTAGCGATCGTGCTGCCCAGATCCTCCGCAGTCTCTTACTAGGGCAAGCTCAAGTCCGCGAAGGTCGTCCCGTCACGTTGCCCAATGGTTCCGAGCCACAGCCAGATCTAGCAATCGTCCAACCGCTCGATACTGTCTACCTAGAGCATCATCCCTATCCCGAAAATATCTTGTTGCTAATTGAGTATTCCTTTAGCACCCTCAAATACGATCTCGGCGACAAACAGATCGTCTACGCACAGTCGGAGATTCCCGAATATTGGGTGGTAAATCTTCAGGATTTGCAGCTCACTGTTTTTCAAGATCCTTCACCATTGGGTTATCGGACTGTCACCAATCTTCAGGATGGTAAAGTTTCACCTTTAGCCTTTCCAAATCTCTCGATCGAGGTGCGACGGTTATTTGAAGTTAATCGATCGTCATGACTAATTATCAACGTCGTTCGATCGTTTAACTCCTCACAGATGCGAGCTAATCGATCGAAAATGGTAAACCTGATGCTTTCATTTCTACATTTATGACTCGTAGCCTAATGTTAGTAGTACCACTTCTTCCAATTGGGCAATTATTTCGGGACTCAGTTGCCCCAATAGACGAATCAACCGATTTTTGTCCAGCACTCTAATCTGAAAACATAGGGCAACAGAATCTTGGGTAAGTCCACCATTACCTTGTTCGATCGATAAGCAGATCGGCAGAGCAGCGCGACGTTGATTGGTCGTTAGGGGAATAGCAATGGTCGTAGTTGAGAACTGGGAAACAATATCATTTTGGAAAATGATGACAGGGCGAATGCCTGCTTGTTCTGAGCCTTGAGTTGGATTTAGATCGGATAACCAGATCTCACCTCGTTTGAGCGGATTTGTCACGATTAGTCTTCCTGCTGGAGCATCACTGCATAGTCACCCATACCTGCCTCTGCAAGATCGCGATCTTCTTCCGCAAACTCTGCAAACAACGCAGCCAGTTGGGTTGGATCTGGGATTTCTCGATGATGAAGCTGACTACGAAACTTCAAGAAGGCAATAAAATCAGCCACTTGTTGGAGTTGGTTGTCAGTAAGTCCATCTAGGTCTTGCTTGAGGGCTTCTGTGCTTACAGGCATAGTCAGAAAAAACATTCAGTGTCTTCTATATTTTATGAGATTGCCAGCGTCATTTGCTCGTTTAAGTCCTCAAAGAGGCGAGCTAATCGATCGATGTGCAACAATTGTTTGAAGTTAATCGATCGTCATGACTAATCGCCAACATTGTTCGATCGTTTAATTGCTCTGCTAATCCAAATTCTAACTGACTATTAGAACTTATCTGGATAGCTTCAGCCCATTGCCGATAATTTTCTAAAGCTCCCAGTTCTTTTGCCACAGCTTTCAGGGACAACCGCCTAAGGATATCTATTGTAACTGGTCTTTTTTCATCCCAAAAAATCATAGAGTCAAGAAACTCTAACGAAGGATTAGAGGTGACTAATCTAAAAATAAATTTGGCTTCTTCCTCAGTTTCAAAAGACAAGAAATTCACAGTGTCGTCAAACATTACCGATTTACCATCCAAGGGTTTAATCAGACAAAAATTTAGTCTCTTGTAAAGCCCAGAGATCGCTATTTTCCAATTCTTGAAAGAATATGAGCCAACACCAAAGATAGAATATAGTGGCTTGTTTCTGTAGATAGAACTCTTTCTGTTTTTTAAATATCCCTCATGATCGAGTAGGTATTTCCATGTTTGAGGTGCTCTATTTTGAATAATATTTGTATCTTCACCAACCGACTTTTGCGTAATCAATATAAGCTTTCGATAATCAAGAGTTCTGCTATTACCAATATCAGAACTCTTTAAAAGAGGATACAAATAATTTTCCTCTAAAGCATACTGTATTCCCAATCCATTTTGAAATACATTATCTTGAATACGCTCTAGCTCCATAACTTTAGCGCAATCATGTTTGATTCCAGACCGCCATGAATATTGTAGATCTTGGCCTGCTAAATGTCTCCACTTCTGATATTTAGCTGTGTCTCTGACGATTAATCCATCTCTAGATCCAATTAAATATGATGCCTTTTCAGATTTAAGATTTTCAAAAACTTCATAATCTTCATTGCTATCGGCAGTAGTAGAAAGAATACAAAGACAAGCCTCTATTGATGCTCCAAAATAAGCTTTTGCATCGATCGAATAGATACAGCCAGAAAACCTGTTTCCCGATCTTTTCTTTACTTGACGTATAACCTTGCGGGCGACGGAATATTTACACAGTATTGCTATAGTGCCTTCTCTGTTTGATAACCATTCAACATATTGCAAGAACATCCACTCAGAAATATCAAAATTCCCTGAGCCAGTAATAGCTTCAATACCTCGCCTATTCTGGAAATTTGACTTTAAAGGAATATTTTGACTATTCATAATACTCAGTTCACTGCTTGTAACCCAAGGAGGATTACCAACTATCAGAATATCACCAGGCAGATTAGCAAGAAGAGTTGTCCAATCGGTATCAAAGAAGTCTGATTTATAGATAGTTGCATTCTCTGAATTCAGATACTCAGCTACAGATAGATTTGCTTCTTCAACATATTGTTCATTTATATCTAAGCCTATTACTCTTGAATGGGTGAATTCATTGAGTGAAGCTCTGACAAACGATCCCTTTCCACAGCTTGGCTCTAAAATCACTTTTGGGTATATTTTATGGTTGAGCTTGAGAGTTTTAACTACCTCCAGTGCAAGTCGATCGGGAGTTTGGAAATCACCAAATTGCCACTTGTCTACAGATTTTACCATTGTTATTTATCGAACCCTAAATATTCCTGAAATACTGCCAGCTTGCTGAATAACTCGGCTGTATTGCAATCTCCATTGCAGCGCATTTGAGATTGTCAGATAACCTTGATTCGGGGGTGACTCTAATATTTTTTCAGCTAACTGATTTGAGCCAATTTCATCAACTGGCAAATTCCTTTCCATTATAAAAGCAATAATGTCGTCCTTGTTGCCTTCTCGATTCAAAATATCTATAATACCTTTAGTTGTCTGAAAATCTGCTGTTCTGCTTCTATCAACAAAAATAGTATGCTGCATATCTAATCTTCCAGTTCTATTTTCAGAATCATCATATTTGTCATAAACAAAAACTAGAAGATGGTATCCCAGACCAAATACTTTTTGAGTTGCCGATCTGAAAGGACAAGAAGATTGTGGTTGCTTGATACTTGTTACTTTAATGTCAACTTCAAGTGCGGGAAGGTCAATCCCTGATGCTGAATTTCCTTGTTGAAAACTGTAGTTTCTAGCCAGGTAAGCTGTGAATTTGTGTTCGAGATATGTTCCGATCGCTTTTCCGTCTGTGACTCCATAAAGTGCAGGTTCATCGAACAGAGATTCTATA
>NZ_JANNDR010000129.1:0-12048 GCF_031378165.1 Chamaesiphon sp. OTE_75_metabat_556 | reverse complement strand
GATCGCGTGCGAATTTCTCGGTATTGCGTTTAACTTTACCGCGCACAAAACCAGGCACCTTATTCAGTTCGGCTTGCGCTTCTTTATTCCAACCTAAGTCAGAATCAGCCGAGATTCCTTTGGTAATTACTTACTTAGTATCGTGTCCGCCGAAGATTTCGAGCAAGTGATCTTCCATGACCAATTTAAACGAATTGTAGATAAAATCCACAACTTGATTGGTGCCTTCATAACCCAAAAATGGCTTGTAACCGATCGGGAAATTCTGAACGTGGATTGGTGCGGAAATTACGCCCGTCGGAATATTCAACCGTTTACCGACATGGCGTTCCATTTGGGTACCGAAGATTGCCGATGGCTCACTACTGGCAATGCGATCGCCAATTAAGCCATGATCGTCTGAGATGATTACTTCATCGCAATATCCTTCAACTTCCTTGCGGAACCACTCTTCATCGGGCTTGCAAAAAGTCCCCGCCCAAACAACATGAATCCCCATTTCGCGAGTGAGGATCTTGGTAATTGCCGCTGCATGAGTAGCATCGCCATAGACTACCGCTTTTTTGCCAGTTAAATTCTGACAATCGATCGATCGAGAGAACCAGGCGGCTTGGGAAACGTGGATAGTTTGCTCGTTGATAAAGTCTTCATAATTTACATCTGCACCACCTGCATTCAGGATGGTTTGAATCTTGCGAATACAGCGGGCAGTTTCGACTACTCCCATCGGGGTAATATCGACGCAGGGCATCCCAAATTCAGCCGCGAGGTAATCTGTGGTCATCGGCCCTAATTCGCGGTAGGGAGCGAGGTTAAACCAGGCTTGGGGGAGACTTTTGAGTTCGGCTACCGTCGCGCCTTCAGGGATAATCGCATTGATCGTAATTCCCAGCTCGCCCATCAACTTCTTGAGTTCGGTACAGTCGTGATTATTGTGAAAAGCCAGAGTCGAAATCCCGATGATATTTACCGAAGGTTTCGCCGTCTTCTCGGTGACTAAATCGCCCTTCTTGCGTCCTTTCTCGATATAAAACTGAACGATCTGCTGTAGCGTACGATCGGCAGCCTGCATCTCGTTGAAGCGATAATGATTGACATCAGCTAGCAAGACATCGGCTTTGGCTTCGAGCGATGCGCGTTGGACGAAGTTGGCAAGATCTTCTTGGAGGATGCTCGACGTACAAGTTGGCGTCAGCACGATTAGATCGGGATGCTCCTCGGCATCCTTGCGGGTGATATTGTCAACCACCTTCTCCTGCGAACCGCGCGAGAGCACATGTCGATCAACTACGCTGGTAGTCACTGGCGTAAAGTCCCGTTCCCGCGACAGCATCGATCTCATCACGTTAAAATAATCATCCCCGATCGGCGCGTGCATGATCGCATGAACGTTTTTAAACGAAGTCGCCACCCGCAAAGTCCCAATGTGAGCGGGAGCAGCGTACATCCAATAAGCTAATTTCATATATCTTTATCCCTTAGTCCCAGTCTACCAATCGATTCTGTCTAGATTGTCGCAAACAAGTTTAGGGTTAGGACGCGATCGAGTAAAAATTTAACTTAATATCTAGCAACAATAGCAAAATCGCTGAATGTACTATCATCAAAGAGGTAGATGTATTCAACTGCACATGAGACAGTTAAATTTTTATTGATAATTAACTAAATGTTTTCTTTGTTATTAGCTATGCCGATTTCTGATTTGGCGATCGGTTTTCAGTCTAAACATTGGCATTGTCAGATCCTATCCAGTAAGTTGGAGTAGAATTTCAACTAATCGATAGACATGTGTTCCGATTGTGGGCGGCCAGTTTTGCTGGAGATCTGGATGTAGTATTTTAGCTCTTTCTACTGCCGTAGCAAGATGAGGTTCGTACTGGGATAAATCTAAATTGCTACGCTGATAACTTCCTAAAATTTTCCGCAGCCTTATTTCAAAATGGTCGCATGTTTGATCTTCAGGATCTAAATCACCAAAATGAAGGTTCAACCAAACCTCAAAACATGGCTTACTAACGGCCAAGTGATAGTTTTTTTGTTTGGCTTCACGACAAACTTGGCTTAGTTGCCCGCCTTTGTTCCATCGATCGACATCAAGTACTAGCCACAACATATCATCTTCATGGAGATCGAACTGCTCTTTGAATGAATTCAATCGGTCGATTACATATTTAGGAGCAGATTTATTGTCACTACCAGTCGCTAATACTTCTACTTTAATCCGACTATTACCAAACATCTCGAAATATTGTTTCTCAGTAGTTGCACCTTCAGTTGCAATAATAAAAAGCCTTGCATCACGGCGATCGTGTTGACGATCGAGTAATTTAGTTCGATTAATTTTACCCATTCCTTTAATGCTCGTTCGTCTCCATTGCAGTATCTCGATTTTGACTGTGCCAGCCTAAGCTTTCAGGATTTCCAAAAAATGGAATAGCTCCAAATCGACCATTTAAGTAGCCTTTCTCAATTTTTAGATCGGGTCGAGTTTTAAATTCTGTCAATGAGTATAGATTTGAAGATCCTTGTCGATCTTTTTCCACAAACCAAATCTCATCGCGACGGAGTAAATCTAAATCGAGCAGATTTGTATCGTGAGTGGTGAAAATAAGTTGATTATTCTTACCTCTACAATCTATTGCTGTTTTCACAAAAAGCCGAGAAAGTAAGGGATGCAATCGTCGATCGAGTTCATCTATGAAAATAACTTTTTCTTCTTCTTGTAATACAAACAACGCTGGAATTAGATTGATTAATCGCTGAGTACCTTCCGATTCTTCATTTACTGCGAAATCAACAAGATTGCCATTTTCATGCCTATGCTGAGTCACTAATTGAATCATTTTTATTAAACTATCTTCCCCTTTCAAAAGGAGATATTGCTTGCCAAAATTATCTTCTATCATTAAAATAGAATTCGCATGTGCGCCTGAAAATTTCTGAAGCAGTTTATCTCGATCTACTTGCGGCATTCCTGGAAGATGACGATCAAAATCTAGTTCGACTGTTCCTCCACCAACTTTGTCTATGCCTGTTCCTGCAAGCTTAAGAAATTTACTTAAAAAATCCGTAAATGAAATGTCGCTTAGTATTGTACTTTCTAAACTTGCAAATATTGAGTCTGCCATAATAATAGTTAAAATTTCTCTAAACCAATTGGCAACTGGAAATAAAGACTCAACATTGCGATCGATTCCCTCTGTCAAAAATAGTTGATTTGGACGCGTACCTTCTGCGATAAATTCAAGAAATTGTTTACGTTTTAAACTTCTCCCTGTTAACGGCAAGCCATAATCCACAGTGGTTTTTTTATCTAAAGAAGTAATACGTTCAAAATACATTACTTCTTTTCTCTTACCAGGTGGAATAGCATGAAGCCATTCTTCGAGGATTTGCTCTTTATTTAATTTAAAGCCATATGAATATCGAGCATCTTGATGGGTAAATATGAATTCAAACTTACTAGGCTTTTTACTATAATCTCCTAGCTTAAAAGTAGCCACAGGAATCGATCGATTGCTGCGAGTACCTTCTAAAATAAGCTCTTTGGCAAAGCTCAGAGCCTCAATCAAATTCGATTTACCTGCTGCATTTGCACCATAAATTGCAGCGATCGGTACTACAGATCTTCCTTTACCTGCCGCATCCTCTATCAGTCGATCGGCATGTTGTCGATCGCTACTAACACCCACCATACTAAAAGTAACTTCATCTCTGAATGACATAAAGTTTTCGATAGTTAGTTGAATTAGCATAGGCTTTCATTTGCAGAATTTTTAGTTTATTCTGTCCTTATTGCGATCTTACGCTAAAAACGACGGTTTCAGGAGTAAAAATCTCCTAAAACTGCCAGAAGTTTCTCCCTAGAAAGGTAGACATTATCCGCCATCTAGATTTCAAGCATCATCTATCTTATTCACAACGTATATTTTCGATCGATCTCATTGGCTGCCCGATGTAGCAATGAGTGTCTATAGACGAGACTGGGAATATCTTCAGCATAGCCACCACCAATCACACAGGCGATCGGATAACCTTGAGATACACAAGTATCTAACACATATAAGTCTCGATCGAATATCCCTGTATTTGTTAATGCTAGCTTACCCAACCTGTCGCTAATATGCGGATCGACACCCGCATCGTATAAGACCAAATCCGGTTTTACCTGTGATAATAAATCGGGTAAATACTCCGCCAGGGTTTTTAAATACTCCGCATCTTCCATCCCTTCCGGTAACGGGACATCGAGATCGCTGGTTTGTTTCTTGCTGGGGAAATTAATCTCACAGTGCATGGAGAAAGTAAAGACACTCAGATCGCGTTGGAAAATCGCCGCCGTACCATCGCCTTGATGGACATCGAGATCGACGATGAGGATCTTTTTGGCTAATCCTAATTTCTGGATGACACGAGATGCGATTGCCAGATCGTTGAAGATACAAAAGCCCGAACCCAGATTCGCAAAGGCATGATGGGTGCCGCCTGCCGTATTACAGGCGATACCATGTTCGATCGCGAGTTTTGCAGTCAGGATCGAGCCACCTAGAGCGATACAAGTCCGATTGACTAATTCGGGACTCCATGGTAACCCAATCCGTCGCTGTGCTCTAGGATCTAATGTGCCAGTATAGTAAGCCTGAATATAAGCCGGATCGTGAACTAATTCTAACCACTCCGTCGGTGGTAATGTCGGGGCGAATGTTCGCTCGGGTGTAACTAATCCATCGGTTAATAATAACTCGTACAATATCCGAAATTTAGACATCGGAAAGCGATGACTATCGGGCAACGGTACGACGTAATCAGGATGGTAAACGATCGGGACTGACAAAATTTTGCTGCTAATGCCTGGAGAACTAACTACTTGCGAATGGATTCTAACCTAATTCGATCGTGAAAATCATCCCTAGTTGCTAATTAATGCTCATGCTGGTAGTTTTATGCTCCAGAGACGAGACTACAATTGCTTGAGCGATCGACATCTAGATCTAGATTTGTTGACAACAATTATCCCAAAAAATAACCCCGATCCAGGAGTTGTTCGGTAGATAATCGATCGAACTAGCGATCTCCTGACTGTTACTAATTAATTACATTCGCAGAACTATTCGCTCGATTTATCGCTAACGGCGCGGACGATCCGGGATAGTTCATATTTTTCATCGACAGCAATCCGACTGGGAGAACCACTGATAATCCCTTCATAGTTGCGGAACGAATCTTTGATTTCGGCTCCATCCTTGCTGATCGTATATTCATGAATCCCCTTATCATGCCAAGATCCGCGCATTTTAAATACATTGAGAGCGCGCGCCATTTCGCCGCGAATCTCCACATACTGGAGCATTAAAATTGTGTCGGTAATCGTGGAAATATGCGAATCCGTAATCGAATTCGCACCCATAAATTGGTCGGAAGTATTTGTGAAAAATCCCGTGATTTCTTCTTGTTTGGCATAACCTGTTACGCCGATTACAAATTGCCTGAACGAGTTATTGCTCACCCCCCGCGCCAAGGCAGATAGGGAATCGATCGCAATCCGATCGGGTTTAAATTCGGCTATTTCGGATTTGATTGTTTGTAAATGATCCTCCAATCCGGCTGATTCTGGATAGGTACAGAGGATTTTGAGCAATCCTTTTTGCTCCAACTCTTCAAAGTCAATCCCCCACGAAGAAGCATTTCGCGATAACTGCGCGCGCGATTCTTCATAGGCAAATAAAATTGCCCGTTCACCAGCCAAACAAGCTTCTTGGATAAATTTGCTCACAAGTAGGGTTTTACCCGTCCCAGTGGCTCCAGTGGCTAGAATGATCGAATCTTTGAAGTAGCCGCCGCCACACATCACATCCAACGCTTTGACGCCAGATGATACTCGGACGTTGGAGGATTTCTGCGTCAGTCGCATCGCCCCTAGTGGGAAAATATTGATGCCTTGATTGGTGATCGTAAATGGATATTCACCCTTCATGTGGGTAGTACCGCGCAGCTTGAGAATTTCGATCGTCCGGCGGCGGCGTTCGCCCTCAAGCACGTTACGGACAATGGCGACGTTATCGGAAACGAATTCTTCGACCCCAAACCGGGCGACAGGACCATATTCTTCGACCCGCTCGGTGGTCATAATCGTCGTTGCCCCCATTTGTTTGAGCCTAGCAACGAGTCGGAAGATTTCGCGTCTGACTACTGAAGCGGCGTCATACTGTTGGAAAATTGCGGTGACAGAATCGATCGAGACGCGTTTGGCTTTATATTTGGTAAAAGCATATTGAATCCGTTCGATCAAAGCGGAGAGATCGAAACTGCCAACGACTTCTTGCCCTTCAGGATCTGGCGAGGCATCGAGGATAAATAGTTTGCCATCATCGATCGATTTTTGAAGATCCCACCCAAAACTATGAGCATTTTTAATAATATCAGCAGGTGATTCTTCAAATGTGACGAAGATCCCCGGTTCATCAAAGTAGTGAATTCCATTGTAGACAAATTGAACGGCGATCATCGTTTTTCCCGTGCCGGATGTGCCACTGAGAATCGTCGTTCTACCGACTGGTAAACCACCATGAGAGATATCATCGAACCCCTCGATCATGGTGTGAATTTTCTGCACGCCCAGGGGATGGAGCGGTAATTCTGCTATTTGATTCGTACTGGTCATTGCTGAGATCTGAAAAGTTTCTAACTAAACAACTAATTCAACTTACTAAATTGCTTAAATACTCGCGACTGCTAGAGTTTAACAATCTAAAAATCCCCGTCTCGCTCAGACAGCTCCTCATATAGGAGATCCAAGCCAATTAATACTTTTTCGCGATCGGATAAATCTCCGATAATTTTGCGGACTGGTGGTGGTAAAACTTTTGACAATGTGGGCGTAGCTAGAATCTTATCTTCTTCTGCTAATTGCGGATTTTTGAGTACATCAATTACTTTAAGGGCATATACGCCTTTAAACTCTTCTTCTAAGATATTCTTTAGAGTTCGCAGCGCCCGGACAGAATTGGGCGTATTTCCTGCGACATAAAGTTTCAAGACATAAGTTTTCATTAATGGAGGCATAAGTTAAATTATTAGTTATCGGTGGTGAAACATTCAACTCGATGACTTGAAAGTTAGTGTCAAATAGTGTGGTGAGGAGGATAGCAGCCTCGGACGATCGAAGTAGTGGCGGTGGAGATCGATCCAACCGATGAGATTTTACGCAAATCCTCGCGAATGCGGCGATCTTTAGCAGTGGTGAAACCTCGGATAGCTGCGCGAGTCTAGCAGCATCGAGTTGTCGGTTCTAGATCTCGCGCGGAACCGATCTCCGATACATCTCACATAGATGCGCGATGATATCGATCAAGGTTAGACGGTATTCTAGCAAGATTTCCTCACTCCGCCCTTCCAATTTTAGCTGGTCTGAGAATTCTGCTATCAATTCCATGTGAATCTTGACAATTTCCGAAACGGCTAGATCGCGAAAAAATACGGCACTGACGAATTCATCAATTTTGTCATTGATCTGCGTCCCGTCAGCAAAATATTCGAGGACGATGCTGCGGTATTGAGATTTCAACTGACTGAGCAGTTCCTGTTTCTGAACTCGATCGAGATGTCGGAAAAATTGGCTGGAGTTACGCTTGTAATATACAGCTAGATATCCCAGCCGCTCGTTGAGTTTTTCGGCCAGACGGCTTTGTTGCTCCAGTAAATAAGTAGACTCTGGGATCTCGATCTCCGTAGGGACTTGGGGTGGTTGAGCATCCTCAGATGTGGGCATAATCGGCTTTAGGTTCAAAAACTTAGCGATGGCTTTATCGATAGCTACCCCAATATTTGCTAGCTCTGTTACTGCCAAAATCACTTCTGATGGCTGATAAATATAGCTACTCGATGCAGGCGAAGTGCTGGCTGCGGTAAGTTGTTCGGGGCTGGTTGAACTGGTAGCAATCAAGCGGTGGATGATGACGACTGGTAAGATTAATCCGCGATCGTAAAGATAATTAATCGTGGGCAGGAGTAGTTGTTCGGAGTAAAAGATCAAACAATCTGGCCCGTGCTTGACTGTCTCTATATAGTTCAAGAATTTCGACTGCTCGCCAAAATACGCTACTGCATAACGATCGGCAGCTAAATATTGACCCAACAACGGCAATAAGTCCGTGGAGTCAGCTAAAACTGCAATAGTCAGAGAACCAGACAAAATAATTTATACTCGCTAAAAGTGCTAATAACTAACTAGCCATTAGCTTAACGATCGCCGCACTCAGAGCACGCCCGTCTCTGCCCTCGCTCGCCAAGTTCGGACAAAATCTGGCATTTACCGCTGGCGATCGGTCGATCGTGTCAGCACTGACACTACTTACACAGCAGGTCGGGAACGTATTTGTTCCAAACTTAATATTTATTTTATAATCATACCACCATCAGCTCTCAGAATGCAGCATTGGTGTGCAAGATCGTCGTGGTGCTGGCGATCCGATCGATATTCTTCGCAGCCAACACCTCATTCCGAGCCGCAGTTACAACTTCAAAGATTCTGTATTCACTTTTGATTCTCTCGATAGTGCGACTTTTCCCGTGCGGGCAATCTCTTTGATCCCAAATTTCTGTAAGACTTGGACGATGGCGACAATCTTACCCGGATCGCCTACTACTTCTAAGGTCAGCGCATCTTCGGACGCATCGACAACCCGCGCTCTAAAAATATTCGCCAGATCGATGATTTCCGCACGATTGCCACTATTGGCATTGACTTTGAGTAACATCAGCTCGCGTTCGACACACGGTACATCGGTAATATCCAGCACCTTGAGGATATTGACCAACTTATATAACTGTTTGGTCAGTTGCTCGATCGAGTGTTCGTCACCATTCACTACCATCGTCACCCGCGAGCGACCCTCTTGTTCGGCGGGGCCGACAGCCAGACTATCGATATTGAACCCCCGACGGGCAAACAAGCCCGCAATCCGAGTCAGCACTCCAGCTTCATCTTCAACCAATACAGATAAAGTATGTTTCATAAGGGGGTAGGGGGTAGGGGTAGAAAGTAGAAGAGGGTAAAAAGTAGAAGAAGTATGTATAGAAACCAAAAACTTGAAGACTCAAACCTAAAGCCTAATCACTAATCTTTACCATCTACTCTCTACTCCTTACCCTCTATTTAGCCTCAGCGTTATATTGTCCCACAAATTCTTGTTGTCACAATCTTAAAAAAATTGTAATCATCGTTGGCTTTAACTCCAATTACCCTACATAATGAGTAGGATTTGTTTTTTTATGATGGAGTATTTTAATCATGGGTTTCTTCAAAAAAATGTTCGGCATGGAAAAACCAGCAAATGCTGAAGTCAATCCCGCCCCCGCAGAAGCAGATCCCGAAACTGGCGGAGAAATCTCGCCAGAACGTCTGGGTGTCAATGGGGAATACGACCAAAGCGGTTTGGCCAAACGTGTGGCTCTAGCTTTCGATGGCGATTCGGATGTGATGGATGTAGATAGCCTCTGGGTTGCGCAAACTGGCGGTAGTGTCGTGTTAAAAGGTTCCGTGCCCAGCCAGGAAATTCTCGACAAAATGGTCGAACTAGCCAGCGGTGTCTCTGGTGCTACGGATGTCAGTGTAGACCAAGTGACCATCGGCTAGAGCGTTGCTGGCAGGGGTAGAGGGTTGGGTCGATCGAGTGTTTGTGGCGTCGAGATCGGCTGTGACCTCTGCCGCTGCGGCCAGGAGGTCGCCAAGCTTGGTAGTGTCCAGCCAATCGCGGACGATCTGATTGACGATATCTGGAATCTCATCATGCGCGCAGTGTCCCGCTGCATCTAGATTGACTAGTTCTAGCAACGGATTTAATTCGACCAAGATCCCCGCCGTCCCTGGTGGGATCATTCGATCTTCACACCCCCACAACAGCAGCATCGGCAGCCGTAGTTCCGGTAGGATCTTCCGAATATTCGGCGAAAAATTACTGCTAGTCATCCCTTGCATAATTCTCACAAATGCGGCTGGAGCTTCGCGTTCGCGGGCGGGAGTCAGGAAAATATCGATTAGTTCGTCAGTGACTCGATCAGGATTTGCATAGGCGATTTGCGCCCATTTGCGGGCAATTTTAGGCTGACTGACTAGTTTAAATAAGCCGCGTAATAGGGGGGGATTGAGGATGACGCGCTTAATCCCGTTGACTAAGGGTTGGAGCGATTTTGGAATCAATTCCTGCTCGGCGGAGAGATCGGGCAGACTGACCATCACCAAACTATGTGCTAACTCTGGATGTCTGGCCGCAGCCACCAGTGCTACCAAAGAACCGATCGAGTTACCGACCAAAATCAGCGGTTGACCGATGAAAGTCTGCCAAAAATCGTAAACTTGATCGACCCACAGATCGATATCGTACTGAATATTGGGTTTGCGCGAACCGCCCCAGCCCACGAGATCCAGCCCGTAAACGGTATGTCGCCGTGCCAAAAATTCGAGATTGTGCTGCCAATGACCGATCGAGGCACCAAAACCATGTAGTAATAATACTGGCGGCTCGTTTGTGCTGGGATCGCTAGCGCGCTGATATGTATACCGAGTTTGCCAACCGCGCCACACCCAATCCCGCTGATTTCCGACCTTTTGGTGCCAAGTCTGCAACATCCTGTCTCCTCAATACTCGCCTGTAGCGTAGTTGCTCATGATCGCGACCCCTCAGCCCCTAAAATCGCTCGCCTCAAGCTTAAAAAATATTAAACTTTCGCGCTCGTTCTACAAATTTTGGGTAAAATAGTTGTATCTAGCTAAATAGCGATCTTCAGTTATTAAGCTTAGACCAATTTTACAGTTAGCTGTAATTGAGGATAACCATACCACTTACCCACCAGAAACTCCCATTCCTATTAAATCACCCATCATCGAGAAAAGACGCACCCGCGATCTTCCTCAAATCAACGAACGGATTCGTTTTCCACAAATTCGTGTCATCGGTACTGACGGCGAACAACTCGGGATTCTCACGCCTAAAGAAGCGCAAGAGATAGCGGATGAAAACGGACTAGATCTAGTGCTTGTCAGTGACAAAGCCGATCCACCCGTGTGCCGGATTATGGACTACGGGAAGTATAAGTTTGAACTCGAAAAGAAAGCTCGCGAAGCGAAGAAGAAGCAACATACTGCCGAAGTCAAAGAAGTCAAAATGCGGTACACGATCGAGGAACACGACTACCAAGTAAGGGTCAGTCAAGCCGATCGCTTTATCAAGTCTGGCGATAAAGTCAAGGCGACAATTACCTTTCGCGGCCGCGAGATCCAACATAGTGACCTAGCGGAGAAAGTCCTCAAACGGATGGCCGACGACCTCAAGGAAATAGCTGAAGTCCAGCAATATCCCAAAAAAGAGGGTCGCAACATGATGATGCTCCTGTCACCGAAGAAAGTCTAGTCTCAGCCGAGATTGGGGATCGATGGAGATGATGCTTGCATAGTGCCACTGTCATCTATGCAGTATCGATCGATAGATCTGGATGGTTAACAAAAAATAACATTTTCAAATCCCGATTCAGCGGCGGTTAGCACACTAGTCTACCCGCCGTTTTTGTCCGCTCCAATCGTTATGGTTGTATAGATCCCCGTCAATGGTACATATATAAAATCCTCTTATCACGATCGTCAAAAGATCGAAACCAAAACTTATACACTTGCTGATATAGTTAGTTTTAACAAGAAACGTCAACTGGTTCCTGAAGGTTAGGAAATTTATGGCTTACGCGCAAACTCAAACTCAGGCAAAGACTGGGTACAAGGCTGGTGTACAAGACTACCGTCTGACTTATTACACGCCTGACTATACACCCAAAGATACAGATCTACTCGCAGCTTTTCGGATGACTCCCCAACCTGGAGTTCCCGCAGAAGAAGCTGGTGCTGCTGTTGCCGCTGAGTCTTCCACCGGTACCTGGACCACTGTTTGGACTGACTTGCTGACCGACCTCGATCGGTACAAAGGTCGTTGTTACCATATCGAACCAGTTCAAGGTGAAGACAATCAATATTTTTGCTATATTGCCTATCCTTTAGATTTA
>NZ_JANNDR010000281.1:0-4773 GCF_031378165.1 Chamaesiphon sp. OTE_75_metabat_556 | reverse complement strand
GCTGTAAGAGGCTTAAACCTCTTTGTCCATGCCAATCAATTCGACTGCGTTGTCTAGTTTCGAGGACAGTCAATCCTAGTCTAATTGCTAACAATTGAGCAATATCAATGGTCATCAGCAGAGTACTCAAGGCGTGAGCATCGCGGATTTTTGAACGGAGGATATCGAAAGTACCAGTGTTCGAGTAGTTGACGATTTAATCACGCCTTCCGATCGAGGCACCAATGTAAAATATAGATCTTCTTTCTTCTACGATCGAATTAAAGTTACGTCGAGCCTTTATTGAGGGGCGATTTTCCAGACATGATTAAGTTTGGTCGATCGATCGAATGTGTAGGCATGAATATCGATGTGATGCCCAGCGATCGAGTGGTAAAAACTACTTCATGCACAGCATCTAAAATTTGTCACAATGCTATAATTCTGACATGGATATAATTTGGATAGCTAAATTAGCATGAGTAATCATCCTCTTCTCAAAGTTGAAATTTCTCAACTGAGTATTGCCGAGCGGATTCAACTTGCAGAAGATCTATGGGATAGTATTCTAGATAGACAAGATGAAATCGAATTAGATCGGACACAACAACAAGAACTCGATCGAAGATTGACACAACATCGGCAAGACCCAAACGCTGGCTCTAGTTGGGAAACTGTCAAGCAGCGATTAGGCACTCCCAAATGAATTACAGGTTGATTATCCGTCCAGAAGCAGAGTTTGATTTGGAAGATGCTTTTGCGTGGTATGAGTCACAAGAGACTGGTTTAGGTTCTGAATTTGTACGAGCAATTGATAATTGTATATCCACAATCGGGCGTAATCCTCTTGCCTATCGCCTCATCTACCAACAAGCTCGATGAGTTTTAGTTAGGCGTTTTCCTTACTGTCTTTTTTATATTGTTGAAGAAGATACTGTATTTGTGATTGCTTGTTTTCACAGCAAACGAAATCCCAAAGATTGGCAAGATCGACTATAGTTGAAATTATCGTCATTGTGTTCCTCTCAATTGTAAGCGAGATCGGAATCACGCCTGCCGATCGAGTCACTCAGGTAAAATCTAGATCTTCTTTCTTCTACCGATCGAATTAAAGTTACGATCGAGCCTTTATTAAGGAGCGATCTTGCAGACATGGTTAAGTTTGGTCGATCGATCGAATGTGTAGACATGAATATCGATGTGATGTCGATCGAACAGTTGCACTAGATTGATCGCATTATTAGCGATCGTTTCGGGATAGTCTGTCATTCGTAAACTAGAATCATTCGAGTCGCTTGATGGTCACATTACCACCCTCAACAGTCTGGATATGCAAATCATAGCCATAAAGCAAACTAATTCCAACTAGTGGATCGGTTTCAGCTTCATTAATGGGAATGTCACGATATTCTCCATCCCAAATGACTTTAGCGGCATAGATCTCGAAGGTTACTTCACTGCCATCACCCAATGTGCCCCGATCGATTCCTGTCCAAGACAAATTCAATTCGGTAATGATTTCACTTGGTAAGCTCAGGAAGCCAGTATATCCGGTGTCTATGACAGCAGTAATCAGTTTTGTTTGACGGTTTTCATTAACAATGACCAGCGAAATTGTTGCTTCACGATTTCTACTTACTACGCCATGAATCATACAGTTTTTTTGAGGCTGCGGGAGCCAAATCGATCGACAGATCGATGCCCGATCCGGACAATCCAGGGTTGAGCATCTGGAAACCGCTCAAATAGACGATTCGTAGCTGGTAATATGTCATCAGCTACTTCAAAGGCTCCGGTTTCGATGTCGATCGCTACAATCTTACCGTGATTACCTTCTTCAACTTGCGATCGCACCTCGGACTCATACAGAGCGTCGCCTCTTTTGGCAAATTCTTCTTTGCTATATCGGGGTTGTCTGACTGCCATAAGTTTGACTTCGCTACGACTTCACTACTTCATTTTAGCGTGGAGTCTCGATCGATGGCTGAGACTGCACTAGAATTCCTTTTTCATTGCGACCCTCCCAATTGCAAGCGAGATTGGAATCACGCCTGCCGATCGAGGTACCAAGGTAAGATCTAGATCTTCTTTCTTCTACCGATCGAATTAAAGTTACAATTAAGCCTTTATTGAGGGGCTATCTTCCAGACATGGTTAAGTTTGGTCGATCGATCGAATGTGTAGACATGAATATCGATGTGATGTCGATCGAACGGCTTGCATTTTAGCGGACGGCATTGGAATTTGAATCACAAACGATAGCGTATGCTGCCGTTTCGTGTGCACGCGCTTGTTGGGGAGGAGTTGCGATCTAGGACGGGTAACGAATCGGTTCCTGTATGTATCTTTGCCCCTTGCAATCAAAAGGTTTATTTTGAGGCGACAAACCTAATTTTGCTGCGAATGAAGCAGAATAAATTGCTTCTCGCCAATTTACAGCCTGTTCTACTTGAGTAGGTGATAAATCTATAACATCCCTGAAATCCACTCCCCTTATATTTGCTTTCTTAAAATTAGTTGGAGGTATTCCTTCAGGCAAATCTATACTATCTATTCTTTTAACTTGATTAAAGATTGCGCCTCTAAAAGTTGCACATTCTAAATCTGAATCCTCAAAATTAGAACCCTTTAGATCCGCTTTTGTAAAGTCTACTGCTTTTAAATTTGCACCAATAAACGTTGCATTAACTGCACGCACACATTGTATAATCGGATCTCTAACCATACCACACTCAATAGTTATCAAGCATTCCGTTGAAGTTGCATTCTTGATACACTGTTGCGAGATTTTATCCTCATTTGAACTAAACTTACGAATATAAAAGGGTCTAAAATCTGCCCTAAAAAGATTCACACCTAGTTTTTTGTTGGTTTCACTATCGTTTAATTTTGGAGCATTGAAATTGACCCCATAGAGAATTGCCCCACTAAAGTTAGTACGTTGTAAATCAGTACGTCGTTCTTTAATTTCTTCCTGAGATTTACAATCTATAAACGGGTCGCATAAAGTTGGATTGACTTGTATAGGCAAGCTATTAAACTTGGCTTGGTATAAATCAGCACCTCGAAAATCAGCTCTATACAGATCAGCTCCTGATAAATCGATTCCTGATAAAAATGTTTCAGGTAATTCTATGCGTTGTAACGGAACACGATCTCTATTTAGGTTTTGAAGTGCGGTAGTTCGACCACTATTTGCCTTAATCAGATTTCCTTTAATATCAACTCGATTATTGTTTATGATTGCCCATGCTTCATAATGTGAGCGATCTTTTTCGATATTCTTGCGTTCTGTTTCAGTTCTTCGTTGTTGCTGCTGTGTAGGAAGAAAAGTAATTGCACTAATCACTAATGTCAGCACACCAATAATTGTTGAAAATCGTTGTAATAATGAAAAAAACGATGTTTTATTAAACTAATCATCAAGTCTTTTTAGTTTCCTTTTCTCAACGTGATATTCATTGAATATACGCCTTAATCCTTCAGAGTCTAAATTATTTTTTTTGATATATTAATTAGTTCATACTCGAAATTATCCTGGTGCTTTCCTGAAGTATAAAGCTGATCTAAAACGTCTAAATCACCCTTCAGGTTTTCCCATTGAGGTACTGATTTATCAGGATGACTTTCTCCATTTACCGACATAAGTATTTTCCCAACAAATATCCTTGATTTCCTATGCAGCCTAACGTTCCGGTTGAGCAGCTAGTGATCGACCTTGCGACAAAAACGACAAACTTCGCCAGTCCGCTCCAACCGGGTTGTTATGCTGCGTATCCACAAGTGGTTTCTTGCCTCTTGAGTCGGATTCAACTTTGCGGAACAGCATTCATTTGATGTTGAAGTTGTTGGACTTCTTCGATCGATAAGCCTGTCCCACGGGCAACAGCTTCGACTGATAAACCTTCTCTTAAGAAGTTGAGCGCGATCGCCCGCGTCTTCTCGTCTTGAATGGATCGGTAAATTACGGATTCTTGCATGATGTCCCTCCGCACTAGGCGGTAAATTACGTCCTCCTCTAATCTTAACCCAGCTAGGATCGCGGAGGCGGCCATCAGATTTGCTTGTGTTGTTGGTTCCTCGATCTGCTCGACAATCTGAGTGGCTTGGCGCAACATCTCGGCTGGACTTTCGCTTTGGCCGAGTGCCGCGAAGGGCAAGAGTCCTGGATATTGCAGAAAAAGAGCAGCAGGTTGTTCCCACAGCCGCACCACGTCAAATTCGTGGTGGGTACGTTCCAGATCGTAGCTGGTTTGGTAGGCTAGGTCGGAGGTGGTGGGCTTGAGGTAGATCACCACTTGGCGCATGGGTTTCCCTTTGTATCGTCGATTTCCGCGTACTCGGTAATCCAGCATCCGAAATGGGATGTTCTCTTTAGGGATTGTTTGGAATTCGATGTGGAGGATGGAGTCCTCGGACTGGATCAGAATCATGGCATCTGCTCGAATTGGGTCGAGGGAAAGTTCGGATGGTTGAATTTCTGTCAGGGTGACAGTTTCTCCGAGCAGCCAACTGGCGAAGTCGGCAGAGAAATGTTCGGCTAGGAATTTGCAGGTGTCATCGTACATGAAGAAGATTGTACAACTGGCTACGCCACTTTGATATTTTGGGTGATTCCGACAACAGTTTAGTAGGAAAATTGATCTCCTCAGCATTGGGATAGTGCTGTTGCATGAATAGGTTGTGGAGGGTTCAAGACTTGTAATCATGTGTTGTGATGCTACGGGCATAAGCTGTATCCCGTTCTCAATCGCCCACAGCAAATAACCTCGAACTCCCAACTGATAAACTCTC
>NZ_JANNDR010000214.1:0-4793 GCF_031378165.1 Chamaesiphon sp. OTE_75_metabat_556 | reverse complement strand
CTATACGATCGATTTCACGATGCGGCTAGTGGGAAATCTAAATATTAAAGCTTTAGAACAGGCTTTTGGCGCGCTCGTCGATCGCCATGAACCGCTGCGGACTCAGTTTAAGCTCCAGGATAACCAACCAATTCAGTCGATCGTTCCCAGTCTGACTATTACGTTACCAGTGGTAGATCTCCAACATGAATCAGATCCCTGGCAACAAGTGCAGCAACTGGCAGCAGTAGAAGTCTCTCAACCCTTCGATCTGGCTGATGGGCAAGTATTGCGCGTCAAGCTATGGCAAGTTGCTCCAGACGACTATGTACTAACATTAGCCATTCACCATATTGCCGCTGATGGTTGGTCATTAGGCATTTTAATCGGTGAATTATCAGCCTATTATCGGAGCTTTTTAACGGGGAATTCTGCCGTTTTACCAGAGTTACCCGTTCAGTATGCCGACTTTGCCGTGTGGCAGCGTCAGTGGCTGACCGATCGAGTCCTAGAGCGTCAGTTAAACTACTGGAAACAACACTTAACGGGCGCACCATCGCTAATCGACCTACCGACAGACCGCCCCCGCCCAGCGATCCAGACTTTTCGCGGTGGGACAGAGCGACTGCAATTAGATCCTCAACTCACCCAGCGGCTTAAACAGCTCAGTCAAGAGTCAGGTAGCACGCTATTTATGACCCTATTGGCGGGTTTTGCTGTATTACTTTCCCGTTATAGCGATCAAACGGATCTGGTCGTTGGTTCGCCGATCGCCAATCGCAACCGCACCGAAATCGAAGGGTTAATTGGCTTTTTTGTCAATAGTCTAGCCTTAAGATTCGATCTGTCCCAATCACCCACCTTTGATGCATTTCTCGCCCAGGTGCGACAAGTTACTCAAGATGCTTACGACCATCAGGATTTGCCCTTCGAGATGTTGGTCGAAGAGTTGCACCTAGAGCGGCATTTCGATCGCAATCCCTTGGCACAGGTAGTATTTGCGCTCCAAAATGCACCAACTACTGGGTGGGATTTGCCTGGTGTCAAGGTCGAAGATCTGCCTTCAGGCATGGACTCAGTGCGGGTTGACCTCGAAGTTTACCTGTGGGACACCCCCGCAGGCTTGCAGGGCTTTTGCGCTTACAACCGAGACTTATTTGACGCGGCAACGATTGCGCGGATGATGCAACATTTTGGGACTTTGTTAGCCGCAATTGTAGCCAATCCCCAACAGTCGGTCGCCTTACTCCCCTTGCTCACCGCACCAGAACGCCAGCAACTTTTACAGGAGTGGAACGACACTCACACCGAGGCTCTCTTCGACAAGTGTATTCACCAGTTAGTTGAGGCACAGGTGCAGCGAACTCCAGATGCGGTGGCAGTTGTCTTTGAGAGTCAACAACTGACTTATGCCGAATTGAATAGTCGCGCTAATCAGTTGGCTCACTATTTACAGTCACAAGGCGTGACAGCAGAGGTAATAGTGGGTATTTGTGTCGATCGATCTGTAGACATGATCGTGGCACTACTAGGCATTCTCAAGGCAGGTGGAGCCTATGTCCCGCTCGATCCGAACTATCCTCAAGAGCGGCTCGCCTGGATGCTAGCAGATACTCAAGTGCCACTCCTACTGACGCAACGGTCACTGGTCGATCGACTGCCCCCAACTCCAGCTAAACTTGTCTTTATCGATGAGATTTGGTCACAAATCACTCAGACTAGTCAGGCTAATCCGACTCAGATCGTCACGGCGGCTAATCTCGCCAATGTGATTTATACTTCCGGTTCTACGGGAAAACCCAAAGGGGTGATGGTTGAGCATCGAGGATTGTGTAACCTCGCTCAAGCTCAAATTCAGACTTTTGGGGTAGATACTGATAGTCGTGTGCTCCAGTTTGCCTCCTTCAGTTTTGATGCTTGTATCTCCGAAATTTTGATGGCATTGGGAGCAGGAGCGACACTTTATCTGGGCAGCAAAGATGCGCTGATGCCTGGTATGCCCTTGATGGAACGATTACGCGCTGATGCGATTACCCATATCACGCTCCCCCCATCCGCATTAGCAGTACTGCCTAGTCAAGAACTGCCAGCACTGCAAACCATCATTGTCGCCGGAGAAGCCAGTTCGCCCGAACTGATCGACAAATGGGCGGCAGGACGCAACTTGTTCAATGCCTACGGCCCCACAGAAGCCAGCGTTTGCGCCACCATTGCCAAATGCACGCCGTTCGACTCGAAAGTAACTATCGGTCGCCCCATTGCCAACGTCCAAGTTCACATTTTAGACTCTCACTTACAACCTGTACTGATCGGGGTTCCAGGGGAGTTACACATCGGTGGGATCGGCGTAGTCAGGGGCTATCTCAACCAACCAGAGTTAACCCGATCGAAATTTATCCCCAATCCCTTTGGCTCATCAAAATTATATAAAACTGGGGACTTAGCCTGCTACTTACCCGATGGATCGATCGAATACTTAGGACGCATCGATAATCAGGTTAAGGTGCGAGGTTTCCGGATCGAATTAGGCGAAATTGAAGCTGTTTTGAGCCAACATCCTCTAGTCCAGTCGGCTGTCGTTGTCGCCCGTCCTGACCATCCCAGCGATCATTCCCTGACTAATCTCCATACCAATTTGGTAGCTTACTTAGTGCCTGCGCTCACAGGTACGGCATTACCCGCACAGTTGGCTCAATGGCAGAGCGAGTACGTCAGTGACTGGCAAAAACTCTATGAAGAATCCTATAGCCAAACGCTAGTAGCCACAGCCGACCCCACATTTAATATTAGTGGTTGGAATAGTAGCTATACTGGGCAACCTATCCCCGCACCAGAAATGCAGGAATGGGTGGAGAATACCGTCAGTCGAATACTCGCGAACAAACCCCAGCGAGTGTTAGAAATCGGCTGTGGGAGTGGATTAATCCTCTTTCGCGTCGCACCACATTGCCAAACATATTGGGGAGCCGATTATTCCTTGGCAACTATCCGCAATCTGGAGCGATTATGTGGGGAGCGCGAGGGTTTAGACAATGTGCAATTGCAGCATCAACCAGCAGATAACTTTGCCCAGATCCCTCCAGGGGCTTTCGATACGGTAGTTATCAACTCCGTAGTCCAGTATTTCCCCAGTGTCGAGTATCTGTTACAGGTGCTAGACGGGGCAATGAGGTCGATCGAACCCGCAGGCAAGGTTTTCATCGGTGATGTCCGGAGTCTGCCCTTGCTGGAGCCATATCATGCCGCTGTGCAGTTAGCTCGTGCCGAGTCCGATCGCAGTATCGAACAATGGCAACAACAGGTACAGCAAAGTATCACCGCCGAAGAAGAACTACTAATCGATCCCCGCTTTTTCCTCGCGCTCAAACAACGTTTTCCCCAGATTGCCTCGGTAGAGATTCAACCCAAACGCGGTCATGGTGAAAATGAACTCACCCAATTCCGGTATGATGTCACCCTCCATCTGGGTGCTGATGTCCAACCACAGGTAGTTCCGTGGTTAAATTGGCAACTCGATCGACTTTCGTTGCCACAATTGCAGGATCGACTGATGACGGAGCAGCCAGCACACTTGGGGATCAGGGATATCCCTAATCAACGAGTCCAACCAGCCCTCCAGATTTTGGACTGGTTAAAACATCCCCCCACCGTTTCAACCGTCGGCGAATTGCGACAACATTTAGCACAACAGCCCAATCTGGGCATTCATCCCGATCGATTGTATGAACTAGGAGAGCAGCTCGGCTACACCGTATCCCTGAGTTGGTGGGGCAGTAGTCAGGATGGTTCTTTTGATATAGTGTTCTGTCGCGATTCAACGTCAGATTTTGTCCCATTGTGGGAGCCAGAGACAACCAGGGCTAAAGATTGGAGTGACTACACAAACAATCCGCTCTATGGCAAGTTAGTCCAGAAGTTAGTGCCCCAAGTGCGGGAATTGAGCCAACAACAGCTACCCAGTTACATGGTGCCGCAGGCGTTTTTCCTGCTCAATGCGCTGCCTTTGACACCCAATGGTAAGGTCGATCGGCGCGCTTTGCCAACAGCAGATGTCACCAGAAATCTAGCAACTGGATTTGTTTCACCTCAAACACCGATTGAAGCTCAACTAGTTCGAGTCTGGAGTGAGGTTCTGGGCGTAGAACGGATTGGGATTAAGGATAATTTCTTTGACTTAGGTGGACATTCCCTGTTAGCTACTCAAGTCATCTCGCGATTACGCGATCTGTTCGCAGTGGAGTTATCCTTACAAAATTTGCTGGAGTATCCAACGGCATCTGGCTTGGCGCAAATTATCGAGATACTGCTATCTGTACATCACGATCGAATGGCAATTACAAAATCCCCAGCAGATTATGAAGAAGGAGAATTTTGACGAGAGCGATTTTTTTCGGGGGGAGATGAAAGACCAGAAATGCGGTAAAATGGCTCTATGTCTGACTCCGAGCAAATAATCATCTACCAACTCAAGATTTTCATCCTGGGCATCAGTCCCATGATTTGGCGGCGGTTCAAAGTTCATAGCAATAGCAATAGCACCATCACTGATTTACACTATATCGTCCAGATCGTCATGGGGTGGACAGATTGCCAAGCGAGCTTTGCGGGGGAAGCTTCCCCCGCAAACGTCGCGCATTTACATCGCTTCGTCATCCACGGGAAAGATTATGGGATCGCTCAGAGCGGGGGAAACGCAGAGTTAAACTAAGCGACTACCTCACGACAGCCGCTCGTCTACAAAACCGTGCTTGACAGTTTCCCGTCACACGGCTCCTCGATAATTTGACCTTTTTCATAGGTACGTCTGTCCTTAG
>NZ_JANNDR010000185.1:0-1651 GCF_031378165.1 Chamaesiphon sp. OTE_75_metabat_556 | reverse complement strand
GCGTTGGCGTTTGATATATTCGCGAATTTTGGTGAGTAGGAAAAAAGTGATTAAATTCGCTTGATCTTGGTTGAGGTAATCGAGTTCGATGATGGTGGGATATTTTAATAGATCGGCAATTGTCGGACTACTCCGTTCGGTATTGAGCATGGCACCTACACCTCGGCGCAAGAGGCTACCGATGCGGACTTCTAGGGCGGTTTTGAGATTGGATTTTACTTCACCTGCATAGTCTTTGGTATCGAATAGAGCCGAGATCTTCTCATACAAATCCCGCATCGTCGGAATTGACAGATGGGCGGGGGTGCCTTCTTCGTCGCCAGTCCAAGATCGATCGTAATAAATCTCTTCTAATGCCTCGGAAAGCAAGGCTGGTAGCGGCCCAGATAGAGAAATTCCCCCACGAAATGAGGCTTCGAGATTGGAAATATGCTCGTAAAAGGGCACGCCTGCGGAGACTTCAAAAGGATTGAACCGAAAAGGTGAAACTAAGTCATTGCCTAATGTATAGACTCTAAGTTCTTGGGTAAGTCGCTGAAGTTTAATCAGTTGCTCGTTAGTAAATCTACTGGGATCTGGTTGAATCGCTAGCAAAGATCGATATTCAGTTTTGGCTGGCTCGAAGACTAGAAAGGGAATATCTTGACACCATAACTGAGTCAGCAGATTAAACGCTGTAGTTGTCTTACCGCTCCCAGGAACGCCACAAATAAAAGCGTGTTTATTCAGTTGTTCTAGCTCAATTTGGATGGTACGATCGGGTCTGGCGAGTTCGTGTCCGCCAAAGTCAATCCATCGCTTATCTGCACCCAAACTGGGTAAATCGTTTTCCTGCTTGATACCGATTACGGGGGCATTACCAGGAACGACGATGCGGAATAAACCGACGATTTCATTTAATGTGGCATAGCGATGCAAAGGTTTAAGATCGGCAACTCGGACGCTCCCTTTGCCCGTAATGCCATCGCCACCAAATTCAGCTTCGCCGAGTCCTTTGTCCCATTCTTCCCAGTGGGTAGCTGTAGATATTTGTCCCTGTTGGGTAGCGGCGAGGCTGACAGCAAAACTGGGATGGTCTTTAGTTAGCATAATCGTCCGATAGCGGCTGTTTTTGGTGCCACTGAGCATCAGGGTGCCCAAGACACTCCGAACGGCTAGTTCGTCGATGCCGATCGCTTTGAAGCTATAACGATAGAGGCTTTCCGTTAGATAAGTGGTTTGATATTTTTCGTAGATGCGGGAGACAAGTTGGGCATTGCGATCTCCATCTTTATTACTACTCAACCCAGAGCCGCTGCTGGCTTGCTTGAGCTGGGAGAGCATTTGATCGAGGGCGTTAATCCAACCAGATTTTTCTTTGATGGTGGTGGTGTCTGGTTCGATCTTGATTTCAAGGACGAGGGGGCTGTTGAAACTGTGAATGGCTTCGCAAACAACGACCATATCGTTGTTATCGTCGGCTTCGAGTTGCAGGGGGAGGTAGTAGTTGGGCAGTCCTTTTTTGTACCTGTCGAGGCTATCTTTAGCGGGAGCATCCCAAAAATGTACTGAGTATAAATACTCAAAGACAGAAGGGCAAAAAAGTTAGAAAATAGGAGCCAACAAACACATCGCAAACTGAATAATGACACCACAAGAACGGCAAGAACTA
>NZ_JANNDR010000172.1:0-2489 GCF_031378165.1 Chamaesiphon sp. OTE_75_metabat_556 | reverse complement strand
TAAAACGCTCCGAAAACCTCATCGAAAGTTGATTATTGCACCTTTTCCTGATTCCGTCAGTCGAACGGACAATTTTTTCTTCGATTCATCGCCTCAAACCCGCTTGACAACTTCGATCGCTTCTTAACTTGTCACGAATGGGGCGGGATGCCAATCGAGTGCAGTGGAATGAGTTGCTAATTAAATATACAGTAGCTCATGCTTGCGCGCGATTGGTTCGAGATTTAGTCGCAGATGTTGGCGATACAGATCCACAGCGTTTTTATAGTTTCTGGGCGGTAGATATTGTCAAAGATATCGCCCTCGAACAATTATCAAAACATTTACTCAAACTACTAGACGATCTACCTGTAATTAGAGCCACCCCCGCCGGAAAATGGTTTACACCTAGTGCTGTTAAATTACTCGCTACTGGAAGAGAGAAACTTTTTGAACCGCTGAGTGCTGATGGTTTAATTTTTCCCAATCCGCCATTATCCGCTCGAATTACTTCAGCATTTGCACAAGCAGAAATAAAGCTAGAGTATTTCAGTGTAAAAAATCTGATCGATCACCTCAAAAGATCGCAAAGCCTGGGATGTTCTCTTGAAGATGCACCATTACCCAGCTTACAACGACGAGAGTGGATTTATATTCTACTGGAACAATGTCTGAGCGGCAATAATCGAGATCTTCAAGGTTTACCGCTAGCTTTGTTAGCAGATGGTTCTTTAGAAGTCTTTGGTTATCAATCTCAAGACAATATTTATACTGGAGAGCAGATTGTTAGAGATATCTTTAGTAATGTACCTGAGTGGTTTCTCGACGAAGATGTAGTCAAAGATTTTCCTAGCTTAAATAACTGCGATGGAATCATTGCGATGACTCCTACCCTGATAGCGGAGAATCTATCAGAAGTCCTCAACGAAGAAGCAATTTGTGTTGCACTAAAGTTAGATGATTCTCAATCTCCAGATCTACAGTGGTTGGTTAAAGTTTATCAGTATTTTACTGACGTGAGTGGAGATCTACCTAACGAACTCAAGCAATTTCCATTAGTACCAGGTAGTGACGGCAATCTTTATCGAGGAGGTGTACTTGAAACTCCTCTATTGTGTAATGATCTAAGTGGAGATGTAGCCATTAGTCAGATCGTAATTTTCTTTGATGTTTTATCTATTGAAGCACCAGAAGTTCTATCTTTAGCGATCGACAAGTTCATCAAAAAGCATCCAGAGCAATTTATCTGGAGATTCAACTCCCTAGATCTAATCGGTACTTTGGCGACGCGAGAAAATTGTCAGCTACCAACCTATTGTAATTATTATCATCAGCTTTTAGATTTGCTAGTAGGCGATCTCGGAATCATTAAAAACAATGAAGAGTTCAAAATAAACCTCCGCCAACTAAAGATTTATCCGACTACCAATAATGAATTAGTCTCTCTAACCGACGAAAATGTCTATCTATTGGGCGCAGAGGATTTACCCGCGATCGATAGAGATCTACATCTGTTAAAATTGGGAGATAGTCAAAATTGGAAACCCTTATTTAGCATACTAGAAGTAAAGACACTCGATCGAGCTACCTTTATTCAAGATTTTCTTATTCCTAACTATGAGAAGATTAATAATAGCGAACAACTCTTCTCTTTAACTTGGATTCGTGAAAATTACGATATCGCACTCAAAGAGATTAAAAAGCGTGATTTGGAGAAAGCAAAAGAATTTAAGCAGCTAATAGCAAATACTCCACTGGTATTATGTGAAGATGGATATTTACACCGGATCTCAAAGATATACGATCCGAAGGAAGTAGTAATTAAAGATATTTTAGGCGATCTTGCACCTATACCCGATCGCAATTTTTATGCCAAATATTCTGAAGATGCCAAAGACTCTGAAGACTGGAAAGATTGGCTCGATTTCTTTAGTAAGTTAGGAATGCTCAATGAGATTAAACCTCAAGATCTACTAGAATTTGTTTTTGAACTAGTTGCACGATCTCAAAGAATTGGTAGTGATGGTGTTGAGGAATCTTGTCTCAATATCCTTAAATATATCAATACTCACTGGAGTAAATTATAAAATGCGACGATTGATGATGGCGAAACTAAGTTAATTCATGCTCTTAAAGAATATGCTTGGCTCCCAGTCGCGATATCTGCCGATAGTTTGCAAAAATATCCAGCCGCTCTCATTCCAGCAAATCGACTGTATCCAGGTAGTCAAATAGCACTGTGCGAGTATGGTTATTTAATCGCCAGTCAACGTCCATTGTTAGCACAGTCTATAGATCTAAATCCAGAGGTGAAAAAGGCTTTAGGCTTAGAGTTTGGGGTAGATAAGTGGGAGCAAGTCGTTGCTCATTTAGATAAACTAATCGCTCTGTGGGATAGAAGTGTATCCAATGAATTACCACTTTCAAACAACTTTGATCTAGCCATCCACAAAGTATACGATTTTCTCGCAAGTCGGAGTATTATCAATCAGCATGGAAATTGGTTGAAA
>NZ_JANNDR010000164.1:0-15351 GCF_031378165.1 Chamaesiphon sp. OTE_75_metabat_556 | reverse complement strand
GTTGCCGCCGATTTGATGCGACAGGCGTTCGGCGAACCAGGAGCCAAATTTATCAGCATCCTGGTAGTGATTTGTACGCTCGATTCGATTAATGCCACCATTTTTACTGGCGCGCGGACTAACTTTGCACTGGGGCAAGATGTCGCTGCGTTTGGGTGGTTGGGTATTTGGCAAGACCGTCACAGTACGCCAACTGCGGCCTACTTATTCCAAGGGGCGATCTCTTTAGCACTAGTCGGACTCGGCATTGTTACTCGCGATGGGTTTAAGACAATGGTTGACTATACCGCCCCGATCTTCTGGTTTTTCTTTTTACTCAGCAGCATCTCGCTGTTGGTACTTCGAGTCCGAGATCCCGATCGAGTGCGCCCGTTTCGGGTACCGCTGTACCCGATTTTACCGCTGTTGTTTTGCGCTGCCTGTGGCTACCTGCTGTACTCCAGTTTTATCTACACCGGAACTGGGGCGATCGTGGGCGTAATTGTCGTAGCACTAGGTATTCCCTTTGTCCTCCGGCATCGCCAGCAGACTCGATAACTTTACCAAACATCTGATCTTAATCACAGCTAATTAGGAGCAAAAAATCGTGAACGTACCATCGAAATTAGGCAGATCGATCGCGGGAGTGGGCATTGTTGGCTTGGTTGTAGCTGGCGCGATCCACTTGCCCTCCAGCAACACCCCACAGGTTGATCGCGTAGCGTCCCTGTTCGGGAATCGAGCGATCGCCCAACCACAACTAGATGTCCCCTATGTGCCCACGCCGACAGCCGTGGTAAACGCCATGCTTCGCCTTGGGAACGTCAAGAAGAATGATGTCCTCTACGATCTCGGTAGTGGCGACGGTCGGATCGCCATCACGGCTGCCCAAAAATTTGGCACCCGTGGGGTGGGCATCGATATCGATCCGCAACGGGTTAAGGAGGCAAATCAGAACGCTCAAACCGCAGGTGTGACCGATCGTGTCGAGTTTCGCCAGCAAGATTTATTCACCACGGATTTAAGTAAAGCTACCATCGTCACGCTGTACCTGCTACCAGAGATCAATTTGAAATTGCGACCCAGGTTGTTGAGCCAACTCAAGCCCGGAACGCGGATCGTTTCTCATGCTTTTGACATGGGGGATTGGAAACCCCAAAAAGTCGTCCAGGTGGCGGGTGCAACTATTTACTACTGGACGGTACCACCAAAAGTTAGTAAAAAAAGCTGAGGCGACTGCGCTCATTACTCACAAGTAGGAGAAAGCAAATGCCCAGTCGAAACTCTGTCAAAATCGGTGGCAATTCACCCCGCGCGATCGAGAGATTCAGTTGTAAAGTCCCGGTCGGTATCGATCGGGACTGTTTGATTTCGAGTTCGGCGGCTTCTAGTTCATCCAAAATCTGCTGGCAGCGTTCGCGTAGCGTTCACTGTGTGAAATCGAAGTATTTGGTACCATCTTCCGTCAGCGTCAAACTGCGGGTGGCGCGTTGAAATAAGCGAATGCCCAGATCGTCCTCTAATCTCGCCACTGCCCGACTTACCGCCGAAGGCGACATGCTCAATTGCCGCGCCGCTTCCGAAAAGCTTTGGTGTTGAGCCGATCGCCGGAAAATTATTAAACTTTTGAGTTTGTCCATGATATGTTTGCGTTGAAGGTGCCCGCATTATTATCAAACTCGCTACCCTACCGAGTGATGTTGCTAACGGGGGATTCTTCGATGAAAATGGCGCGATCAGCTGGTAGCGGATAAACACATCATGTATTTATTTACCCCCATTCAAGTCGGTGTCGATCAACTAAAAAATCGCATAGTTATGGCAATACGGTTCGGTTGGTAATCGCGGTATTGGTTTTGCGATCGCTCAAGGTTTAATAGTTTACGATTAAGATTAACTACCACCTCTGATTGAGAACTTCATACTGCATAGCTTCTATGGGACATTTTGATTCTGCGATGATTCGAGCAACTCCTGATGAGAAGAAACATAGATATGTCGCCTAACCATCTATATCAGCCTGTTTTACTACGAATATTGCATGGTATTGCTGCTGCACTACTCGTTTTAGCCTTGATTTCAGGTTTTTTGATTTACAACACTTATGACAAGCGTTGGGGTAATCTCGCTTTACCCAGGATCGGAGATATTCAAGGTATTCATGGCACAATTGCTCTAGCGTTCCTATTATTTCTACCAGTTTTTGCTCTATACAGTTTTCATATTGGCTATCGTCGCCTAGTCCAAGAGCAATCTTTCAGTCAATTAAAACAGCTTGGCAATCCAGTTTGGTGGATATCAGTACATCGCTTTGCAAATACGTTGATGTTACTTGCGGCAACATTTGCAGTGGTAACTGGTCGAATGATGAAAGAAGAATGGCTTCCTGCTGGAGAAATTCAGCGTCAATGGTATCTGGCACATTTGGTCGCGTGGGTATGTGTGTTCGTTAGTCTTGCGTTACATCTACTGATGGGAGCTAAAGTCGGCGGATTACCCTTGCTATTATCAATGTTTAATTGGACAATGCGAAGCGAGGATACACGATTTTCCTGGCTTCAAGAGGTCAAAATCAACCACTCTAGTTTGGTCTTGAAGGTTCTTGAAGTTATTGTGATTGGAGGGATTATTATGGCATTTCTGCTACCAGTCTTTAACTCCTAACGATCTCAGATCGGTAACCGATCGATTTGCATTCTCTTAATTATTTTCATCAACCAACCTGGGGTTGCCGTTAGATTGAGATCGCCAATCTGAAAGGCAAACGTTCCCTCCAAAATGTAAGACGATTCATCTTCGCACTGATGTAGATGCATTGGCTGCCCCGTTTGTGGTTGGTCGATAACTTCAATTTTGACCAGCGATGAGTTGCGGCTCAAATTATCCTGCGCCTCGCGTTCGCTAGCTTGAGCGGAACTCACTTGCGATCGCCTTGATGCCTGATATTGACTATCTAATTCCATCGCTAATCTTACAGTATAACGATCGTCGAGTTAGGACTACTCATTCATGCCTGGGAGCATTAATAGTTCCAGTTTTCACTATTTTAATTCTATATTTATTGGGTAAGCGTGGCAAAACCCTGAAACTGATGAGCTGGCAAGCGATATTAGCTGGTTTATCTCATTTATTATTGGATTTACTTACGGGAGTATTACCACTACCGTTACTGGATCCAAGCCTAGCAGTTTTTCGGCTACCATTCGGGCTGTTACCTAGTGCTGGTAAAATTCAATTAACTAACTATCTATTTTATCGAAATCTGTCGATCGAGCTGGGTGTAATAGTACCTCTGGTAATTAGCTTGCTTCTCACAATTCGCGATCGAACCTTGTTGGGCAAACATCGCTTATTAATTGCTGCTGGGTTATTAGTTTCAGGTTACTTTATGATGTGGGCATTTTCACTAAGTCGGTAATGTATTATTAATAGCTTGTTGTCTGAGTCGATAGTTCCAAGAATTAATTGCTAAATCTACATACCAACCTAAATGAGTAGGCATATTGTTCTGAATCTTTTCCCAAAAGTCTGAATCTTGAAAATCAAGAGGTTGTTTAGCGTCTTCAAATAACTTGTTAACCAAGCTGCGTGTGTTCGGACTATAGGTTGCTGCTTTTTCCAAGTAACAAGTTGCCTTACTCCATTTAGGCATTCCTTGTCTGGTTGTAGAACATAAACCATTATTCACGAAACGATTCGGCTCTTCTTTTAGATCTACTGTATCATTTGTACAAACCACCCATTTTACTGTAGATGCAAGAGCCAGCGGGCTACATTTTTTTTCACAAACCAAGCCAAATCTTGCCAACGGCAATTTCACATTAGTCTTAACACGGCTTGGTAGCCATAAATAGAGATATAGCCCTCTGCTTGTATTTGTTATCTCTGCTAACTTTTTACTATTCTCACCTTTTCCAGTACTGTACAAAATCTTGTTACTATTAGTCGTCCAGTGTTTAACCATCGGTTGACGCATGAACAAAGAATGTAAAAGCAAGAAATCCCGATCGCAATTAGTATGTGATTCTGGTAATCTACTTGCAAAAAATCCTATTTCTGGTATGAGCAAGTGATTCTGATTTGAAAAATTGGTATTCGCATCTAGCAACCCACATATCGGTAAATTTATCTCATGCTCTTTTCCTAATATTTTGAATTTACTTGTTTCATTTTGAAGTTCAATGTTAAAAGTTAGGAGATGGATATTTTCTTCAAATTTACATGCTTCTTTGTCTGTATGATTATCCTCATGAAACTTAGGTGCAATAGCAATTAGCTCTATTAGTAATGAGTAATCTATTAGTTCCGAAAAAGGCTGCTCTAGCAACAAAGCTTTACGATAGCGAATTAATTGAGAAATAATATACCGATCGAATTGATTTTTAAGCTCAACAATAACTAATTGCTTGTTTGATTTTTTTGTGCAGATCAGATCACAACGTTGATTTGCACTAGTATATTGACGTGCCAGCAAATTTAGTCCAGGGAAAATATCTTCAAATCGTTCTTCTATATAAGATTCCAAATCTTGTTCTGATTCAAATCGTATATCTTGACCATTAAAAATTAGTTTGCGACTAGCATACTTTGATTCTTCGATTAACTGTCGTATGGGAGATCTGGATTTTATATTTTTTCTTTGAATTGTCATTTGCAAATAAAGCTTGCTTGATTACAAGAAAAGCTAGATAGTGAGAAGTACTTACTATCTAGCTTTGGCAAGATTAACCGTTTAAGAAGCCTTGATAAAAAGCTTCGATAGAATCAGATTCCTTCACCACATCAGCTTCAAATTGCTGCAACCGATTTACTTCGGTAACTCGATCGATCTCCTGAGATTCCTTCTGCTTGACGAGATTTTGTAGCTCGACTTTGCGAGTATTAATATCATCATCGATCCGTTCGATCGCTTCCCGTTCATAATTATCAAAACACTCCTGCACCGCACTATAAATCGGCTGCCATTGTTCCTGAGAAATCTCTGGTAATTTAGTAACTAATTGCTTCTTGATTTCTTGGGCGAAATATTTCCGCGCGTGTTCGACTTGAAAAGCTGCCACACCGATGCCAGCGGCCATAATGCCGATCGGTCCGAGCAGCGCGCCAAAGACAACCGCAATCCCAGCCGTGGTAAAGATATTGAGCATGATGCTCTGGAAATTGAAACCGCCAACGGCGAGAGCTGCGACTGCAAAGTTACCAGACGCGATCGAAAATAAACCCATCGCCCATTTTGCCCATGCTGGCGTACCATCATCGTCTAGAGCTTTACTGCGGGTATGGATTTTCCCGGTCAGTTTTTCCGCCATCTCTTGAGTGATGTTCTGATAGTCGCCACCATGCTTTTGGGCTTGGGCTGAGAGTTCGCTAAAAGCCGCTGTGAGTTCCTTTTGCGCCGAGAGCGTCCAGGCAGCATATTTGTCATTGATGTACTGCTGGAAGCCTTTTTGAGCGGATTGGTTGAACTGTTCGCGCTTGCTGCCGCTAAAGAAGTCTAGAAGTTGCAGATCGGAAGGTTGATAAGCCTGGAAATCTGCCTCGAAGGTATCTTCTAATTGTAATAGATAAGTCTTCATCGAATCGGCGATCGATCGCGCTTGACGATCGCGCACGCGGCGAATATCATCGCGGAAGACATCGCGAATTGATTGGAGTTGAATGAATTGAGGTTCGATCGCGGCAATTTTGGCTTTGAGTTCGATGACATTGGTATCTAACAGGGGGATTCGTCGCGCGACGGCTTCGGTGACATGGCTGCAAGTTTGCTTAGCAATAATTCGCGCCTGACGCAATTCCGAAATCGCCCGCTCTTGCGTCAAAAATGTATTTAGCGCATTGATAAATGGCGGGAATCCAGTACCGACGAGATCGGCTTCTTTATCTTTGATCCGGCGGCGGAGGGCGGTGATTGAAGACAGTGAGAATACCCGCTCGTCGTAGATGTCATAACCATCTACCTGGCAATATTCAGCTAAATTCGCTTTGAATACCCGATCGAGTTTACCTTCAGCTTCAGCCAATTCGGTGGCATCATCAGGATCGATTAGTGATTCCTTGACTCGATCCCAAGCATTGATCAAAAAGAACACGCTCAAACCGCGATCTTTGACATAGTTTTCCAGATAGCGACGTTCGCCTAATGTGCATGGCTGGGAAGCACTGAGCACAAATAACACGGCGTGACAATTATTTAGATATCCCAGCGACAATTCGTTCCGCGCTTCGGTATCATTCAAACCGGGACTATCGATGATTTCAATTCCTTTTGATAGTAACTCTAGTGGATATTCTACAACGGCATAATCCACATCGGGGAAAGCAGGTTTGTTGCTTTCTTCGAGTTTCTTGGCTTCCGCTGGATCGATCGTGTATTTAGTTTTGAAGGCACTGAAATCGATCGATTCTGGTAATTTCCCATCTTTGAAATGCACAGTGACTTTTTTCTGCTCTCCATAACGTAACACCGTCAACAATGCCGTGCAGGGATTGACATCGCTGGGTAAGATATTTTCGCCGATTAAAGCATTCAGAAACGTACTTTTGCCCCGTTTCATATCGCCCAATACCATCAGCCGAAATACGCCCTGCTGGAGATTGGTACTAGCTTTGGTCAGATCTGCCAAATCTCGATCGAATCCCATTGCTCCCGATCCAGTCTGGGCGGCGAGTTCGGACTTCTGGAGCTTGGCTACCATCCGGCTGAGGGAACTAGCCACTTCTTGGCGGACTCTGGCGACGCGATCCAAATCTTGGAGGAAACGATTGGTTTTTGCAGTTGACATCATAATGGCTTAGTTATGTGTAGTTGGGGCTTAGTTGTGAAAGTGGATAGTGGATAGTGGATAGTGGATAGTGGTTAGTGGATAGTGGTTAGTAAATAGTGAATTCTGAAAATTTATGATGATTTGCGGCCTAATTCATAGCACGCCCATCCAGCGGCGGCGATGAAGATGAAGAATGACATGCTGGCCAGCATGGAAGCTGTAAATACAACTACAATACTTCCGACAAAGAAACCGGACAGTTTGGCTGCTAGCCGCAGATCTCTAGTGAAGTTACGAGCTGGTTTACGATCGATCTTATCCTTGCCTGTTGGGTGCAAAGGCGCATTTGCCCGTTCGATATCAGCTGCTAATTGGCGCAACCGGATGTCGATTTCCCGCTGACGATATTGTGTTTCCCACTCTCGATCGTGACTATCTTTCACCTTACGCACTCACTAATATTAAGACGCGATCGCTAATTTAACCTATGGGATCGATCGACTGTCAACCGTGAATTTACATAAGAGTATTGATCATGATTAGATATTTGCCAAGAGTTCGATTTATTGCAGTTTATCGATTGACGTTGGCGAACCAGAAACTAAGAAAATGGTACAATTGCCCTGATCACACCCGAACGATCGACTTGAGCTAATGATTGCCCTCAAAGAAGATTTTCCCCAGTTCACACCAGCCGAATATCTGGCTTGGGAGGAAACACAAGAGTTTCGCCATGAATATGCCGATGGTGAAGTTTATGCCATGACTGGTGGCACCATCAACCATAGTAAAATTGCTGTCAATCTGACCATCGCTCTTGGAAATCATTTGCGAGGTAGTGGCTGTCAGATCCTTAATTCTGATGCAAAAGTCCAGATCGCAGCATCAAATTCTTACTTTTACCCCGATGTTAGCGTCACTTGCGATCCACGCGATCGCCATGCCGATAAGTTTATCAGTCACCCTTGTTTAATTATCGAAGTTTTATCCCCCAGTACTGAAGCTTACGATCGAGGGGACAAGTTCAGACTGTATCGCAGATCGCCAGATCTTCAGGAATATATCTTGGTAAGCACAAACGAAATTTGTTTGGATGTGTACCAACTCAACGAGCGCAGTCGATGGGAATTCATGTCTTATGGCGTGGGCGATCTTGTAGAACTTAAGAGTGTTAATGGTACTGTCCCGTTGGCGGAGCCTCTCAGTATGAGAATCGCTCAGATTTACGAAGATATTGTCTTTAATCTGGAGTAATACTGGACGTTTTTAAGACAGTAGGAATCGCTATTAAAATGCGATCGACGATTTCTTCAGGTGCGAGTTGGGTCGCAATCGGCAAATGAATGTCGGCTTCAGCGTACCTGTGGCGGCGTTCTGCTAGTATCCGTTTCAATTTGGTCTGAAGATCTTCAGATGTGGCTAGAATCGGACGTGAGGTGTCATCCTGGAGACGTTCGACGAGGAGATCTAGAGATGGATCGAGCCAGATGACCAAGCCTTGATGGAGGTGGTTCCAATTCTCACGCGCGATCGCGATCCCGCCGCCGGTAGCGACAACTAGGCGGATATGCGCAGAGACTTCAGCGAGAACTTGGGTTTCGATCTTGCGAAATTCTGGTTCGCCGACGGCGGTAAATAGCTTCCTGATACTTTGAGATCCTAATTTTTCGATCGTCGTATCGGTATCGAGAAAACTGTAGCCCAATTTAGTGGCAAGTAATGGGCCAATGGTACTTTTACCACAACCCATCATGCCGATCAGATAAATATTCAGTCCTTGGATGTCAAACATGTTCATGGATTGATGGTGGCTAGTCCCCCGATTTATTTCTGAGTCAGATCTACTAGCTCGATTTCGCTGAGGCGAAAAGTCACCATCTTATCCCAGTTACCACCTTCAAACAACACCGCCGCTTTGCCGTCGGTGATGCGTTGGACTAAGCCTTGGAAATTGTAGTAGATATCATTGTTGTTTTTGACGCGAATAGTCGAACCGGGTAGAATCATGAGACGATCGCCGTGATACTAATGGGTATATCGATTCTTAGTTTAGCCTAAAGAGCTATTCAACGATCGCGAACACGATACGATCGCCAAAGTAGTCTTTAGCTTACTCTGGTTGCGGTGGTGCGAGCAAGCAAATCAGATTATCTTCTTTGATGTGGATGGCTTTGCGTTCTTCCCGGAGTTCCTTCATCAGCCTGGTGACGGTGACGCGAGTAGTCCCGATCGCGCTGGCAATTTGGGCGTGGGTGAGCGGGAACGGTAAAAAATACCCCTCCTTGCAAGGTTCGCCAAATTCTTCAATTAACAGGGTTAAATAACCGAGTAAGCGTTCGATTGTATGGCGTTGTCCGAGGGTATTTAACCACAATAATTTGCGTTGATGTTGGTACCGAAACGAGTCTAAAATCTCGCGGCGAAAACTGGGGAAGTTTTCGAGATCGTGCCAATACATCCAGAAAATTGAAGTGTTATCTGTATGGGCAAAAGCTTGCAGCGTGAATGGAGATCGATCGACAATTTCAAATGGTTGCCCAGCACCAACAAAACCCAAAAAAGTTTCATCGCCACTTTGGAGCTGAAATTCTGCCGGAGTGATATTTTGATGTGGGTAGGCTGGCGGCTCGGTTTCCGCTGTCCCATTGAGCCGGATCGTGCCACGCTGGACTAGATACAGTAATCCCGATCGAGTCGGGATTTGGGCATCTTTGGCAAACGTGCGATAGCGATAATGTTCTTGTGCCCAATCTAGCAGTCGATGCCAAGTTGAGAAAGAACGCGTATTATTCTTAGGCGGGGTAGATGATGAATGCATAACAAACCAGCAGAATGGCACATGATTTTCAATGATTCTACATGTATTTTGATGTAGTGAATCATTTTTATTTTAGTCTGGATTGTACTACGGAATTTAGAAATCGGGGCTTGGAGATGAAGATATTTCGATGGTCAGACCCGATTCTACTACCATTAGCACCAACAATTGCCGGAACAATTGCCGCGTATTTACGATTGATATCCGAGCGAGTTTACGTACATTTATCGCACAATTGTGACAATCTAGCTCCTGAATTACCGACAGACGAGTCGTGGTTCTGGCAGTGCCAACAGTCGATTAAGCCTGTTACAACAACACAATACCAGTATGTCAGCACGATCGCACACCGATTAGCCGCAAAATTGTTATTAACGCCACTAGAAATTTGTCAAATCTGTCAAATTTGTCAACCGCCAATTCTGCCGCACGAAGTCGCTCGTACTAGTGGCTTAGAATTGAGCTGCTGGTATAACGATGCTGGCTATCTATACTTTCAACTTACACCAGCGGCGATCGAGCGATGGCTCGATGATCTCGATCGATTGCCCCCGCTCGATCTAGCTGTCCCGCCCCCGCATCCCCACGATCCTGGCAGATCTGGATCTAGACTGGCGATCGCCATCTACGCTCATGCCCGTTGTTGCTCGCTGCTCAAATTGGCCGAGCGCGAGCAGGTGATCTCGATCGCCGCAGATTGGCACATCGACCCTGCCAACTGGCTCCAGTATGGCCGCGAAGATCGACAGCGGGCGGGGTCGATCGGCATTTTTGACCACCCAGTCGAACGGCAGCTAATTCAGTCCTTAATGGCGGTTGTCGATGCCATCTACATTTACCCGCCGTCTAGTTTGCCCATGTCAACTGCAAACAGTGGGAGTCATCGATCCCCACGCGGCACCCCCAACTGGTCGAAATTGACGATCGATCTAGCTCAAAGCTGGCTGGCATTTCATCGCGACTGCCGCATGTTTGGAGATATTCAAATTCAAAATCCACACCTCGCAATGGCCAGATGTGGATTAACCGCGATCGTCCGTCGCTATTTGCAGATTTTGTTGGAAAGTTATTTGGGGGTTAGGGCGGTGGAGGAGTTGTGAGAGTGGATAGTGGATAGTGAATAGTGAATAGTGAATAGTGAATAGTGGATAGTGGATAGTGAATAGTGGATAGTGAATAGAACGGACAGATGAGAGCAAACTAGCTAAGTTGGAACGCAGTGCCACAAACAACTCTCCACTATCAAACCCATCCCTCGCCAGTGCCGATCGACATTGGAACGCAGTTCCACTATTCACTATCCACTATTCACTAATTTACTCATCCCCCGCCAGCGCAGATCGACCTTGCTTGCCGAGCCGGACAATCAGGAAATATCCCAGACAGAGGGCGTAAATAACTAAACCCAAGCCGCCGAGAAAGCCGAGAAATTCTGGCTTGGAATTGGAGTGAAAAAATTGGTAGTACAGCCAGGAAGGTTGGAACCAAGCTTGACAGGAATCGGCTTTGGCATTGCCAAAGGCACAGGAGACAAAAGGGACGATCGCGATCGCACTCAGCGTTGAATAGAACGTCACGGCCCATCGCCAAGCCACGAAGCCCAGTTTGAGGGGTCGATCGGGTAGATCGGCAATTTCTTCATTGAGATCGACCCAAAACCAGAGCGACAGCGGCATCAAGATTTGCGCGATTAAAGATGTCACAAATGTAATCGGCTGCGCCGCGATCCCCAAATACACCGTGATTGCCAGTAGACTCGCTACCCGCCAATAAATAATTAATAAAGTCTGGAGTACGTCTGTCTTTTGAGCGAATGCCCAGATCAGGAGGATCAGGGGGATCAGCACTGTAAAGATTACCGCCAAGCGAAAATCCATCCAGATTAACGGTTCAAACCATAATTGAGATCGATCGGGCATTAGAATAAAGTTAGAAATAGGTAGTTTGCGCTTCAGGAGAGGGGACTTGAGATCGACCCTACTCCACAAATTTTCTTTCCCAATCTTGACATATATTCTGTCGGTTCGTTGATTGGAGTTGGGAGTTGCTGTACCACCGTATGGGATCGGGGAGCGGGGAGTTGTTAGATTTATGATTGCCGATCGGCAGTTAACACCGATCGATCTCGTTGGCGAAGCCTACCGGAGGTAATCGTGTGATTTGCCAATGCCTTTGCCGCGTTTGAAAATATCATGCAGCAGCACGTAAAAGCATGGAATGATAAATAGGGTCAGCAAAGTAGCAAGGGTCAAACCAGCGAAGACCACAATGCCCAATGGCTGTAGAAATTCCGACCCTTCCCCGATTCCCAACGCTAGTGGGAATAGTCCTAGCACGGTAGTCACAGTAGTCATCAGGATCGGGCGCAGCCGTTGGGGTGCGGCTTTGAGGATAGCACTGGATCGATTCTCCAGGGGAGAGGCTTCTGCGCAGGCAGAGGCTTCGCCAACGCCAACGAGTCCTTCTTCTTCACGAATCTGGTTGGCGGTTTCGACCATGATGATGGCATTGTTGACGACGATCCCCACTAACAGCACCGCACCGACGACGACGGTAATCCCGATCGCGGTTTGAGTGATGTACAAACCAAACAGACCCCCGACCAGTGCCAGTGGTACAGTCAAAATAATTACCAGTGGATCGACGATCGAGTTGTACTGTACTGCCATCACCACGAAGACCAAAAAGGCTGCCAATCCGCCCAGGGAAACCAATGCACGCTGGAGTTCTTGATTGGTTTGTCCGGCGTAGCTGGGGAGCAATGTCACGCCGTCGGGTAAATCGAGGGTGGAGACAATCTGCTGGACTTCGGTTAATGCTGCGCCTAAGCTCGCGCCCTTATTCAGATTCCCCGCGATGATAAAGACGGGGCGTTGGTTGATCCGTTGAATTTCACCTGGAGCCTGTCCCTCGGCGATCGTCGCCACATCACTCAAGCGCACGAGGGAATTGTTGTTTACAAAAAGGGGAATTTGCGCGAGTTGGGAGGGTTGCTTGAGGAGAGTTCGATCTAACTGCACCCGCACATCGACTAGCCGCTCGTTACGTTGTAACTGTGTGGGGACAGCACCTTCGATCGCGGTTTGAATCGTAGTACCGATCGCTTGTGTCGTCAGACCCAGCGCACTGGCGCGCTCCCAGTTGGGGCGAATTTGGACTTCAGGCTGGCGATCGTCGGCATCGGGACGGAAAGCGGATAATGTGACTCGATCGTCTAGTGCTGTCAATACTTGCCGCCCCGCGCGGGTCAGGACTTCAGCATTTTGCCCCTGAAGGACGACATCGACTTCCGCGCCGCGTACGGGTGAATTATTTAAGATCAGGCCGCGCACGGCACCCGCTGTCACCCGTACCCGAATTCCGGCTAAGTTGAGCCGATTGAGTTCGCGGGTGGTGCGCTCGGTGAATTCCTGGACGTCGCTACCTGGTTTGAGCGTGACACTCCCCGTACTGCGAGATGGGTTAGACGATACGGTGTTGCCAAATAGCGAACCACCAGCCGTGGTGAAGACATATTGAGTCTCTGGCTGTTTGAGTAACACATCATCAACTGCGGCCATTACCTGTCGATTGGTGGCTAGGGAAGTACCAGATGGAAATTGAACGTTGACATTTGCCTGTCCGGTACTGATACGCGGCAGAATTTCCTGGGGAATCTGCCCAGCCATCAGGACGCCACTACCGCCCAAGAGGACGAAGGCGGTGACAACGACGATCGCCGGACGGCGGATGACTTTGGCGAGGATATTAGCATAATTTCGCGTCCCGCCTTCGAGCCGCTGGTTGAATGCCCGCAAAATCCACAGCCGATTGAGGCCGCTAGTGCGTTCGATCGAGAATAGTCGCGCTGACAACATCGGGACTACTGTCAAGGCGACAATCAGCGAAGCGGTAACTGCAAAGCAAATCGTCAGAATCAACTCGTTAAATAGCAGGGAAATAAAGCCACCGACGAGGATGAATGGTAATACCGAGACTAAGTTAGCAGCAGTCGAAGCGACCAAAGATGATTCCACTTCTTGACTACTTGCTTCCACAGTGGCGATCGCCGCGCGGGCATAATCGAGATCGGCAGTCCGCTGCTGACTGCGCTCTAGTTTGAGCGTCTCGATCCGTTTGCTGACATTTTCGAGAATCACCACCGAAGTATCGATCGCCTGTCCGACACTGATGGCTAGTCCCCCCAAGCTAAAAATATTCAGTGAGAATCCACACAACTTCATGACGATCGCGGCCGCTAGAGTACACAGTGGGATCGTCAGGGCGATAATAAATGTCTGCCGGAGCGAGCCTAAAAAGATAAATACTGAAATCGCGGCGAGGAGGGCACCAGAGAGTCCAGAGGTAATCACATCTGCCAGGGAGTTGCGGATGAATACCGATTCGTCTAATGTGGGCGTAATGACCATATCGGCGGGAATCGCCCCCGATTGGCGTAATTGCGCGATCCGCGCTTTGACAGCATCGACGACCGACACCGTATTGGCATCGGGCTGTTTCTGGACGCTGATTTTGACAGCTTTTTGGCGGTTGAGATTGACTAGTACCCGCTCCTCTTCAGTACCATCGGTGACGGTGGCAAAATCCCGCAAATACACTTGCTGCGTCGGGGTGGTTGGGGCAGTTGTCGTGGTGGTAGTTGCATTATTAGGCTGTTGAGTTGCCGTACTGGCGATCGCTTGTCCGCCAGTGGCAAAAGCCAGATCGCGAAGCTCATTGGCATTCTGAAAGCGTCCTACCGCCCGTGTGAGCGGTTCGGACCTGTCGCCGCGAATCCGGCCGCCAGAGACATCTTGGTTGCGTTGGGTGAGTTGTTCGAGGACTGTGGGCAGACTAATCCCCAGGGATTGGAGCCGATTGAGGTCGATATCGACGCGGACTTCTTCTTGGACGCCACCAGAGACATCGGCAGATGCCACGCCATCGACGATACTCAGTTCGCGAGAGAGTTCTTCATCGGCAAAGATCCGTAAGTCTACATCTCGCAGTGAAGGTGCCGTCAGAGCTAATTCGTAGACGGGGAGCTGGGACGGATCGATTTTAAACAGGCGCGGTTCTTCAATCGATGCGGGTAACTGGTTGCGGTTGCGGTTGAAGGCGGCGGTGGTGTCGTTGAGGGCTTGGTCGATATTACTACCGGGATTGAAGTACAGATCGAGGTTGACTTGGCCTTCACGAGTCTGGGAGTAGATCTGGACGACGCCATCGGTGGTGGCGAGGGCTTCTTCCAACGGACGGGTGATTTCATCGATCGCGACTTCGGGGGAGATGCCTGGGGCTTCTAGACGGACGCCGATCCGAGGATAGGTAATCGAGGGGAGGAGATCGACTGGGAGTTGAGTGATAAAAAATACCCCGACGATGATGACAGTGAGGGTCAGCATCAGAGTGCCGATATACTGGCGGATCGAGAGGGTGCTGAGGCTGAAGCCAGCGGCGTGGGGAGTTCGCACGATCGGTTGGGAGTTGGGAGCGGGGAGTTGGGAGTTGGGAGTTGGGAGTTGCGACTGAAATCACGCGGAGAGTGGAGGAGCATGTGTTTCAGTCAAGACAGGGAGTTGGGAGTTGGGAGTTGGGACTGAGGTTTAGTTGGGGGAGAGGATGCTGGTACGAACTGGATCGCCGTCTTTGAGGGGTCTGCTGGTGCGGGCGACAAAGCGTTCGCCAGGATAGAGACCGGAGAGAATTTGGACTTGGCCGTCGATTTGTTGGCCGAGCATGACAGTGCGGGCAGTCGCTGTTGACTGTTCGCCTTGGCGGGTGATCACAAATAATTTGCCTTGGGTGCGA
>NZ_JANNDR010000108.1:0-7992 GCF_031378165.1 Chamaesiphon sp. OTE_75_metabat_556 | reverse complement strand
CAGCCCATCTGATGCAGGAGCTGAATTGCTGCGGCGTATTTAGCCCGCTTCGAGCCGTCGCTGGCTTTGATTGTCAACCCCATCCCCTCGCCAACTCTGCCAATACACTGAATCCCTTCGGCTCCCGCCTTGCTGACTAGTTCGCCTTGAGTGAGTTTCATCAGTTGGGTATCAAATCGATCGGTGCCCGCGATCAGTTCGGGATGGTGAGTCATCGCACGGACGATCCGCTCTAGATCCAAACTTTCGCCAGACGCCAGATAAGCATACAGGGTCGCCATTTGGGAGATCGGCATCAGATAGACGGGCGCACCACAGTCGTCATGGACGCCGATAAACTCATCTGGCGGCATTTTGAGAATTTCGGCAAATTTGCTCAAAATGAGTCTTTGCAATGGATGCGTCCGCTCTAGATAGTTAGCGAGCGGCCAATTGTGAGCGCGACAAACTGCCAACATCCCCGCATGTTTGCCAGAACAGTTGTGTTCTAAGGGGCTGGTTTTGCCGGATGGCGTCGGACATTTGAGCGCATTGGTATCGATGTCAGCCCGCCAGAGAATATTAAACACTTGGCGAGTGTGAATAATTTCCGCAGCGTGAGAGCTGCACATAATCGCCAAATCTCGATCGGCAAGCTGATAACGTTCTAAAATCCCATTACTCGTCACCGCGATCGCTTGAAACGGTTTGAGTGCCGATCGAATGAAGGTCGGATGTTCGGCATCACCAGCCACCGATAAAACCCGTCCTCGGCTATCGCAAACAACGGCTTGAACTTTGTGGACGGATTCGATAATTCCTTCTCGTAATAAGCTGACGGTTAGGGCTGGTGATTTCGTACGTTGAGCCATTTTAGAGAGTTGGGAGTTGGGAGTTGGAAGTTGGAAGTTGGGAGAGTTAAAAATCAACCGTGATGTAGCGAGCCACACATCGTATTTAACATCCATTTAGCTGTAGTCAATTACCAATTTACAAACAATAGCCAGTAGCTAACTACCGCGATCGCTAATCCGATTAAGGTGAAAAAGGTGGTTTTGATCCGGTGGAGAATGGGTTGAATTTCATAGCTGACTAATAATCGATCGCGAGTGAGGATTTCTGGTGTTTTGATCCAGGTTTGACCATCATACCAGCCCGATTCTTCATAAAAAATCGACTCTCCATACAAGCGATTTTTGACATAAATCCAGCCGAGATACAATCTGATCGCCGCTAAAGCAATAAATACCAAACTGCCCCCGATCGCCCAAACTCCAAATTGGATTGGATACTTAGCGATCGGGAAACTAGCCGCAGCCAATGGAGCTGTGACGATCAGACTCCAAGCTCCCACCCATAATAATTTGGTAATATATTTGCTCGGCTCTAATTTCACCCAACCAAAAAACCAAGAACTTTGAAGTTCTTGATATTCATTGATTGGTTGTTGTTCTTTGGGAACCGGACAAAAAGAACTAGAATTACTCATCAGTTGACAATTGAAATTAGACGTTCTAAATACTTGGCAGTGAAAACTGCCAAGCCAATTTAAATTTGGTCGGGATTAGGATCGTAAACATTATGGGTCGAGCCGTAGCTTTTGGCTTCTATGTGCGGTAATGCCACAGTCGTACCATGTCCCCAGAAAGCTTCGAGATCGTAAAATTCTCGTTGCTCTGGCATCATAATATGTACGATCAGATCGCCATAGTCGAGCAAGATCCAGCCACCGCGATCTTGACCTTCAGTGCGCAATGGCAGTCGGTTGAACTTCTCTTCGATCTTATCGGCGATCGAACCCGAAATCGCACGGAGTTGCACCTTAGAAAAACCAGAGACGATCAGTAAGTAATCAGCCAGCGTAGATACTTCGGCAATATTAATTAACACCATATCGCCGGCTTTGCGATCGTCGGCCGCATCTGCGGCAAGGAAGGCTAATTGTTCGATCGTGTGGTCGAATTTTTGATTTGTATTTGTCAAAGTTGCGGTTTCAGTCATGAATTAAGGGGGTAGAGGGTAACGAGTGGATATTAGTGACATAGCCCCTAACATCCACCCAAAGATAGTTATTTAATTTCGATTGATGACGATCGAATCCTCAAGCCGGAATTCGATTCAGCGGAGCCGACGCGACGCGATCGAAACTCATCGTCATCGCCCAATTACGAGTCAGAATCGTGCGGGGATGGATGAGGCAACGGGTAGACAGCAGATATTTGAGTGAATAGTCACAAGCGTGCCAGACAGCTTGGTGCAAATCTCGATAACTGAGTTCGCGTAGAGCTTGTAACTCTGGCGTATCGCCGCGTCCGGCTTCAAGGGTATCGGCTAAGAAGATGATACAACTCAGTTGGCTCATCCCCGGCCGCCCCAAGGTATGATCGGCGATCGCGTGGAGTATTTCGGGATTGGTGACGCCAAATTCAGCTCTGGCGACAATTGCACTGACGTCGGCATGTAATAGGTGTGGGGCGGCTATATCCACTTCATCGATCGATAGTCCTTCGGCTCGTGCTAGTTCTAGTAAACGTTGGGGTTTGAAATATTTGGCCAAATCGTGCATCAACCCCGCTTGGGCGGCGATGTCTGGATCGAGTTGGTAATGTGTGGCAAGTTCGATCGCCATTTGTTCCACTCCCAGTATATGCTGGATTCGTTTGGGAGGGACGTTTTCATTCAACCAGGCGAGAATCTTTGCGCGCACGTTCGATACTTGGCGATAATGTTACCACTTACATTCTAGCTGGATTATCTCGGTCGCGCGATCGAATTAATAATTTTAATGGTGGGAACTACTCATAAATTAGCAACACTTCAACCGATCGAGGAGATCGCCAGCAAAAAAGCTTCAGACTCATTGAGTCTGAAGCTTTTTGACTAGATACGGAGAAGGTGGGATTCGAACCCACGGTAAGTTGCCCTACACAGCATTTCCAGTGCTGCGCCTTCGACCACTCGGCCACTTCTCCAACACTATGTGCGGATTTTGACGCTTGACTAGCATACCCTAGACTTTTAGTAACTGTCAACTGATAATGAATAGTGACTGGGGATCGCGCCGCGCTAAAAATTAATCCGATCGCCGAATTTTTCGATTACCTACGGTAGGCTGCGCCAACGCGTCCAGCCGCCACATCAGCTATGAGCTAGGCACTATGACTCGCAATTATCACGTCAAAATCTACAATCGCCAAACTCAGACACACCACGAAGTCACAGTGCCGAGTGATCGCTACATCCTTCAGAGTGCCGAAGCACAGGGTGTGAAACTCCCATTCTCCTGTCGGAATGGGGCGTGTACGGCTTGTGCCGTCCGCGTCAAATCGGGCGACGCGATCCAGCCAGAGGCGATGGGATTGTCACCAGAGTTGCAAAGCCAAGGTTACGCGCTCCTCTGCGTCAGCTACGCTCGATCGGATCTGGAAGTGGAAACTCAAGATGAGGATGAAGTCTACGAGCTTCAGTTCGGACAGTACTTTGGTAAAGGCAAAATTAAGTATGGAATACCCCTCGATGAAGGCTAAGTGCGAGGGAGTAGGGAGATGCTAAATTTTCACTGGCGTCAGCTCTTGGTGAGAGCATCGGGATTATTTTTACTAACTAGTTGCCAAGCATCGCCACCAAAATATTCAACCATCCAGATTAGTCGCGTCATCAGCGGACAATCAGTAGAATGGATCGATAAATCCCAACAACCACCAGTCATGCGTCAGGGTAGATTGATGGGTATCGATGCGCCAGATCTAGCCCAAGATCCCTGGGGCAAGCAAGCCAAGCAAAGATTGGAAGAATTAATCGGTTTACCTAGTAAAAGCACTGTCAGCGTCGAATTTGAGGGGGAGCCAGATCAATACGGACGCCAGTTTGTCTATCTGTGGAAGGAAGATCGCTTGCTCAACGAACAATTGCTCAAAGATGGTTATGCGTTGGCAAGTATGCGCAATGCCAGTGCTAGCAGCACGAGTGCGGCTGGTAGCAACAAATATCGCGAACGCTTACTGCGCGGCAGCCAATACGCCCGACTCATGGGTGAAGGCATCTGGAATCCCCAACAGCCGATGCGGATGAGTCCTGCGGAGTTTCGGAAGGAAGAACGGTGAGGGGAGTGGATAGTGGATAGTGGATAGTGGATAGCTAAGTTTTGGATTGGGTTTGAGATCTTTGGGAGGCGATCCCGATCTAAAATATAGATACTCGGCAATACTTGTTAGTTCTCTCCATCAACGATCAGTCAACACTCTTACCGATAGTCGTCTTTTATCAAGATGGTGGGCAGTATCTACCCAACAGTTCTTACTATTCACTACCCACTATCCACTATCCACTATTCACTATTCACTACCCACTATCCACTAAATTTAATGCTCCTAAAATCCACAACTCGTCACGTTCATATTTTCACAGCGGAAGTAAAGAATAATGAACTAATTCCCAGCGAACAAGCTTTGACACTAGACATCGATCCTGACAATGAACTGGTGTGGAGTGAAGATGCACTGCGTAAGGTTTACGGACAATTTGACGACTTGGTAGAATCTTACAGTGGTGCCGATCTGACTGAGTATAATTTGCGGCGGATCGGATCGGATTTGGAACATTTTGTGAGATCGCTACTCCAATGCGGCGAGATCGGTTATAATCTCGACAGTAGAGTGTTGAATTACAGCATGGGTTTACCCCAAGTAGTCAGTAAAAGCACTGATTAATCAGTTATCTACTGCACTATTGCTTTTTGAACACCTCTATATCTCGTTTACTCAACTTTATATCTCCTATTCCCTCTTCTACAATCGTGTAAGTAAGTAGTCGGGGGTAGTTTTTTTGGGTATTAACGATCGCCACAGTTGAGATGGGTTGAAGATGCCGCCGCCTTTGACAATATTCGATTCACCAGATCTACGTGAGATTGGGCAGTGGCTGTACGATCGATTTTGCCAGCAATTGCAGGCTGGATGGCTCATCAGCCATGATGGTGCAGTCATTATCGATTCTCTTTCAGAGAGGCTACGCCAACGAGCCGAGCAGTTAGTAACCAAATTTAGCCAGACTCGACCTAATTTTATCTCGATCGCGACTGCCGATCCGAGCGAATTTATCGCCCAGTTAATGGCGGGAACGCGATTGGGATTGCCGATCTTTTTGGGCAATCCACGCTGGGGTGCAGTGGAGTGGGCGCAAGTCGCTAGTTTGACATTACAGGTGGAGCCGCAGCATCAACACCTGATCATGATTCCTACTGGCGGCTCATCTGGAGTCATTAAATTTGTCACTCACACTTGGGCAACTTTGAGTGCCTCAGTCTGGGGATTTCAGGAGTTTTACGATCTAGCTGCAATTAATACTATCTGTACGTTGCCGCTCTATCATGTCAGTGGTTTGATGCAATTATGTCGATCGCTGTTGACTGATGGTAAGTTAGTTATTGTTGATTTTCGCGAGCTTTGTGCTGAGTCGAATTCTCAGATCGATCGGATCGAGATCGAAGATTATTTTATCTCACTAGTCCCGACGCAATTAACCAAATTATTGGATGTAGATACCCAGTGGTTGGGAAAGGTGCAAACGATTTTACTCGGTGGTGCGCCACCCAGTAGTGAACTATTAACTAGAGCAAGGACTGCGAATTTACCGATCGCTTTAACTTATGGAATGACAGAGACAGCCTCACAAATTGCTAGTCTCAAGCCAGCAGAATTTTTAGCTGGGTATCATAGTTGTGGCTTAGTTTTACCTCATGCCAAAATTGAAACTATTTTAGAGATCGATCGCGATCGATCTTTAGATTTAGAGCTTGATGCAGGTGCGCTTCGCATCCAGGCTAAATCATTAATGTTAGGCTATTTCCCAGATCTAACTTTGCCAACTTATTTTGAGCCTGACGATATCGGGACGTTTGATGAGCAAGGCTATTTAACTATTTTAGGTCGCAATAGTAACAAGATTATTTCCGGTGGTGAAAATATCTTTCCGATCGAAGTTATAAATGCGATTATGGCAACTGGATTGGTACAAGATGTCTGGGTAGTAGGTGTGCCCGATCGCTATTGGGGGCAAGCTGTAACAGCGATCTATGTAGCCAAAGATTTATCAGTTTCAGCAGCAACCTTAGCCACTGCAATCACTGGCAAAGTTAGTAATTATAAGATTCCCAAACACTGGATTCTGGTGGCTAAAATTCCCCGCAATAAGCTCGGTAAAATCTTAGATAGGGAAGTTCGATCGTTAGTCTCACATCATCTAGGAGTGAATAGTGGATAGTGGATAGTGGATAGTGGATAGTGAATAGTGAATAGTGGATGGTTGAATTCTTAGATTGGAATGCTTGTGATTTCAATCTAAAATAGAGGTAAACAACTTAGTATATTTTTATCTGCGCTCATTATTCGTGATGCAAAAATCTTTTGTGTTGTGATTTTTTTTGTTTTTATTAGCAGCAGTTATTGGTGTTTTGGTTGCGGTTGAGTTGTTGGATTGGTTAAACATTGTCGCGAGATCGGCTGTCGGAATACACCAGCTTTGCGGTTCTGAAAGAGCCGTAGCAGCCCGATTCAAGAGCTGAGTAGATTCTTGTTGCAAACTCGCACCGATTGGTTTGACGAGATCGTTAGAGATAAATCGATCGAAATCATCGGCATGTTTTTGGAGAGATTGTTTGTCCAACTGCCAACTTGTACCAGCAAACTTAGTTTTAAGTTCGAGATCGTTATCCACTAGCAATAGCACTTTGGCACCGAATGTTCCACTTGCTAACAAGAAAATAACGGCCACCCATAGCCAATTGTTAGAACTTTTTTTCTCAGGTTTTTTGTCGCTTTTTACAACGGGTTTCATGAAAAAGAGTTGGGAGTTGGGGGTTACAAAAAACAAATATTTCCAAGTTGTACTGCTCTACGCTGGATTCTCTATCCCCGATCTTGATAATTGGGTAACTAGATGAATGAGTTCGGGGAGGATCAGTTTTTCCAGCCCTAATCGGACGGCACCTTGGGAGCCTGGGAGCGAGAAGACGAGCAAGTCTCGATATGTCCCGGCAATCGCGCGGGAACCGATCGCGCGGGAACCAATTTCTTGGTAGCTTAGGAATCGAAAGATCTCGCCAAATCCTGGCAGCGTCTTGGTGAGGACGCTGGCAATCGCTTCGTAGGTGGTATCGCGGGCGGAGATACCAGTGCCACCATTGAAGACGATCACCTGAATGGGCGGTACCACACCAACAGCCGCTGCTAATTCGGCTCGAATCTGGGTTGGCTCGTCAGGAATAATCTGGTATCTGCCAATTTGATGTCCCTCAGCTTGCAACAATTGGCAGATTAATTGACCGCTACGATCGGTGTCAATCGTGCGGGTATCGCTGATCGTCACGACCGCACATTCGATCGAGATCGAGCGGTCATCTGGATGAGGTTGAGGTTGACGATCGAACATCGGCTAATTATTCTATTCTTCAGCTTTTTGGAAACCGAGGCCATTGGCAGCCGAGTAACGTTCCATAAAGCGCATAAACCGATCCCACTCAGCCGTAGAATTCATGATATAAATGGCTTCCAATGCTTCGGGTTTACCATTGACAAATTTGGCCTTGACTTCCCGCGTCACAATCTCGCCTTCTTCGTCGATCATATAGAGGCCAGTGACTTCCTCGCTGACGTCATTGCCGAGAATCGCGGGTTTCTCAAAGTAAAATGATGCTTTACCTTGTTCGCCTGTACGAGATTTGGTGAGCCGAACATCAGGAACGACAGGCTCGGTGGTTCCTCTGGAAAACTGGATTTCTGCCATGAATCAGCGTGGGTAATGTTATTTTCATATATTAGTCGATCGAGAGTTCTAATAATCGATCGATTAAGTCTGGTGTTGTGAAATTGGGGAGGCGAGAATGGCGGGGAGTGGATTTCAGATCGATCGGGATTTAGATCCTTATGCTTGGATCGATCGATCGTTGGTGACGATCAAGCAGGCGCATTGGCATCGATCTCCGCGCGCGATCGCCAGTTTGCCAGGTACAGAGGT
>NZ_JANNDR010000099.1:0-1776 GCF_031378165.1 Chamaesiphon sp. OTE_75_metabat_556 | reverse complement strand
GCTGACTAAAATAAGTTAGCGGCAATTTATCCCAATTTGGTTCTAATTCAGACTGTACTAATAGGATATTACTATCAGGTTCGAGCCGAAATAATATCTGCCAATCTGCCCGTACCCGTCTTTGCTCCTCTTCGGGAAGAGGTTCTATATCAGGGAAAGCCTGCATGATACTGCGGTGCAAGTTGTGAATATTACTGAGATCGTGACGTACCTTGCGCTCTCGATCGTTCAAAATTATTTTAGAAAGATACATTCACACCACCTCCAGATATTGAGTTGTTACACATCGACTACCAAACAACCGTTTTTGCCAATTTAGCGGCACATCTCGTCGTGTATCCAAGCTATCTTCAACCTCCAAGATGCAGCGCAGCAACTCCTTTTTTGGTTGGTGAGTACCTTTTTTTAAATAGAGTTGTTGCCAACGAGTCGGATGATTTTGGAAATCTGCAAGGGCGTTAACTAGCTCTAATTCGCTGATGCCCCGTTGAACAGGACAACTAGGAATAAAGCTTTTGCGCCCAAAGTAAAGCTGCCAGCAGGGAGATAGTAACGCAGCATTGAGGGTTTCGAGGATAGATCGATCGCCCTCTAATCCCACCAAATAGTCAGCATCAGCCATGTAATAGCGATCGCTCAATACTGTATCGCCTTTGGCACCACTGGATTTAATACTATCCATCACAGTGTGATAGTCACACAGCATTATGCCCTCGCGATCGACTCGCACCCCCATTTTGAGAGCAGCGAGATCATCAACTGGTTCCCAGCGCGGACGACCAAGGGCAGCACAGAGCAGCCCAATTACTGCCGATTTAGTTGGTTCTCGCCGCGTATCACGGATGGTGAAACGGCTATGGTCGCCCCAGCTCATCATCGGTGCCCGCATTCGCATTAATAAAGTTGTCATAGTAACTAGGCTCCAGGGAATGCTTTGGCTAAGGCAGCGGTTAGCAACTCTTCGACCGAGTTTTTCTCTTCACTTTTGAGATTGGTTAAACCTGCGGCTAATTTTGATCTCGTGACGACACCAACATATTCAGTTTTATTGCCATACATTTTAGTCAGATCTGCCCAGTGAGTATCCATAGCGGCGACAGCAGTATCAAGCAACCCTTTAGCACCACTCGGACGCACGGGTTCTTCAAAGGCATCAACTAACGAAATCGGCTGCCCTTGGCGAACGACGATCATAACTAAAGCTGGTGGCGTATGAGCGGCAAAACTATTTTGGTGTCCGCTAGGAATAGCTTGAACAAAAGCCTGGGCAAATTCTTTAACTACACTTTGAACTGATTCTGACGAACCAAGATTTTTGGTTAATTGTTCGATATCGACATTGGTATAACGATAATAAGTCGAACTGTTATAGCCTGTCTCACCTAAATGATCAGCTCCTTGCTCATCTTCTTCGCGCCCACCTAGATCATCTACAGCTGTGAAGAAATCAAATTCTTGTTGCAAGGTATTTACACTAATTGCATGTGCCATTTGCACCGAAGCATCTACGTTAACGGTAGGTAATGAAGCCATCATTCTCCCAAACAGTGCCACATCACCAGGCTTACCAGTATCGGTTAAAGCCTTTTCAATAAGTTTTGGAATATTGGGATCTTTCGTCGGTAAACTGGGATCTTTTGCTTGAATATTAGGTTCAATCGCTGACCAATTTTTAACTAAAATATCTGCAATTGCCGCAATCTCTGTTTTACCCAAGAACAGAATTGTTTTAGATTTAACCACCCCATCACCTTCGATTTTAGCTCCTAATACAGC
>NZ_JANNDR010000013.1:0-6045 GCF_031378165.1 Chamaesiphon sp. OTE_75_metabat_556 | reverse complement strand
CCACCCAATCCGCGATCGACTGGACATCACTGGGTGCATTACCCATTGCTACACCGATTCCGGCATAGCCGAGCATTTCGACATCATTATAGTTATCGCCGATCGCTAGGACATTTTCAGCAGTGATGCCGAGTAAATTTTTGGCAACATAGTCGATCGCACTACCTTTATCGACACCCGATTGGGTAGTTTCGAGGAAGATCGGGACTGAGGTGGTGACATGTAATTCTGCTGGAGAATAGCGTTGCCGCAGATCTGTTAGTAGCTGCTGGATCAGCATGATATCTTCAGACATCGCCAAGATTTTGGTCGGGCGATTGATTAAAGCTTGTCGCAAATCGGCAATCGGGGTGACGCCGATCCCACTCCGGCCGATGTATAGTTCGGTATCAGAGTCAATCTTGCGGACATACAGACAATCATCACGGTAGACATGCACCGACAAGCGATCGAGGAGATCGGGCTGCTCGAAGTAGTCGATTAACTCCCGCGCGATATCGATCGGGACGGGCGAGTGGCGATGAATCGTCCCCGTGCTGGGATCTTGAATCCAGGCACCTTGGTAAGCCATGATGGGGACATCAGCACCGATTTCATGATGAAAGCGCAAGGCCGATTTATACATGCGGCCAGTGGCAATCCCCACCCGCACACCTTGCGCTTGGGCAGCTTTGACAGCTTGTTTGACTCGATCGCTCACCTGATTCGATCTGCCGGCGATCGTGCCATCAATGTCTAAAACTAGCAGTTTGATTTCGGCGGTGGATGATGACATGGTTGCAGTAATGTAGATCTGAAGCCAGCTACCAGCCTATCATATTTGTTATAAAGGGATAAATTTACCACTTGCGAGTAACTTGAAGTCGGGATCGGGAATCAATTAGTAATTACAACATTCCAGATGCCGAACTATCAATCCCCGTAATCAGATCGATCAGATCGGTCATATGTTGATACTGAACCAAATTACCTTGTTCTTTGAATAATTTGGCCGCAAATCGCCAATCGATCAGGGCTTCTTGTTCGCCATACAATTCCCGATAAGCATAGCCCCGATTGGAATAAGCAAAGGCAAAATCGGGTTGGAGTTTGATGGCATGATTGTAGTCACCAATCGCATTTTGATAATCGGCGATCGAATAATACAAGGAACCACGTCGATAGTAGGTACTGGCAGCGGTCGGATCGAGCGCGATCGAGCGATTGTAATCGTTCATCGCATTGTAGCCGTCACCTAATTTATAATAAGCAGCCCCGCGACAACAAATAGCTAGTGCGTCTTTTGGATGATTCGCAATTGCTAGCATGTAATCAGCGATCGCTCCATGATAGTCGCGAGCTTGATACTTTGTTTTAGCAGAGCGGAGAAGATCGCGATGATTGATGATGTCAGTGGGTAGGGAAGTGGTCTCAGACATACCGCTCTGTTACTAAATACTTGAAGGTGGAGAAAAAAAGTATGGTTACTCTCAAAACTAGATCTGGCGATCGAAATCGACTTAGGAATGCTAATTAACCAACTTTTCGATCGATCCAGTAAGTCACGATTTACTCATGCTCAGGCGATCAATTTGGACTTGCTGTTGGTATTTGAAAAATCGAGATTGAGAGCTAGATCGATAGCACTCAATCTACAACAGCAACTCACTCAAATGGGGTTGCCTAATGCTGATTTAGATGATTTACGCGATCGATAGTTGATTTCTAGCATACCCTTTACTAGCTCGAAGTAAGATCGGTGTAAACACCGAATCCCAGAGCTTAACAGCACAACAATACTCTCACTCGGACTGCCTAATTTTGGGTTGGATCGACTGCTCCCAGAGCGGCAAGCTGGGGTAGTGAGAGTCGATAACCCAACTTGTCGGTAGTCTGTTCGATCTGACCGCCATGCGCTGCGGCCAGGAGATGACTGAGCGATAATCCCAATCTAATGCGGAGATCCGGCGCAGGATCTGGCGGTATGGGGGTGGCGAACCGATCGATCGATGGTAATTTGTCAAGTTTGATCGGCTCTGGTATGGAGCTAATTGCACCAGGATCGTTAGTAGTAATCTGGATTTGGAGCAGATCGGGAAGATGAATAAGCTGGATCGAGATTTGTCGATCGACAGCACTCGCATGGCTGACACTCAGACATAGATAATAAACAATCTGCCGCACTTGATCTTTATCGAGCAACCACCGTCGGTCTGGAGTGGGCACGATCTCACTGGCCGTCAGATCGAGGACGATCTGTTGCTGTTTTTTGGCAGCGATCGGTTCGAGACTTTGAATTGCCAATTGGCATAGCATCTCTAGATCTACCAATTTGAGCGTGAGTGGGCGTGACTGTTGACTGGTTAATGGCACTGCGCCACTAATCGAACCACTTAGTTGAGAGATTTCATCGACGATCTCGACCAAGTGGCGACCGCTTTGATGGATGATTCCTAAATAATCTTTTTGCTTGCCAGTTAATGAGCCATAGATTTCTTGTTGCAAGACACTGGCCATCCCCAAAACGGAAGTCAATGGGGTGCGAAGTTCGTGGACGAGATGAGTTAATAACTCCAATTGAGTTTCACTGCGAACTCGATCGTTGGTTATTGCCAGATGTGGTGGTGTCGCAACTTCGACAGTTTCTAAGCTAGGGAAAATGTCAACATCACCCGCTCCATACTCGCTCGGTGTCGCTCGGTACTGAAGATCGCCAATCGAACGATCGAGCTGGGCTTGACTCAATAATTTGCGCTCGAATTCACTGGCGAGCAAGCGGCTGACCACTGATAGTAACTCAAGATCGCGATCGCTAAAGTGGCGGGGTTTAAAATCTAAAATTGCCAGTACGCCGATCCGATCGCGTGCCGCCGTGATGACTGGTATGCCCAGATAAGCTCTGAGTCCATGCACCCGCAACAGGGGTGACTGCACTAGCGGTGGTTGTTGGTGAAAGTCTGGGATGCTCAAACTATTGTGACTGTTAACGATCCAATCGTGGCAGTACTCCAGCCCAGCTAATTCTAATTGTAAATTGGGATTGCTCGGCAGCGCGCTCAATCGACCTAAACCAGCGATCGAGCCAATTTGGTAGCCCGTTCCGGCGATCGTGGTCAGGATCGCCACTGGTGCCTCTGTCAGTTGAACTGCCAGTGCGGTAGCTTCGGCAAAGATCGGCATGGTAGAGGATTGATCGCTGCTCAATTCAGCCACGATCGGGGGCTGTTGTAAGGATCGAGACCTACTGACATGGTGATTCGATTGAAGGTGTAGGTCTTGGTCTGAATTGAGCATGGGACAATTGCCCGTAGTGGGATGTGTGAATAGCTACTTCTAAAATTCCCACGAGAGCAGGCGATAGCAACATTTACAGCTAAGAGTGCGAAATTAGTCTGTGGTGATTTGGGGATAAATTTACGGAATTATCTAGCTTTGGGATGTAGTCCCCATCAAGATTACTTCCGATTCCAACATTATGAAATCTTCCTGCTATTCGCCGGGGCTATTAGCTCTAGCCTCTTTATCGACGACTTTTGCCATCTACCAAGTTACCCCCGCCAGCGCGCAATGCGTGATGAATGATACGAATATCCAAGTATCGATTAATGGTTCCAGACAGACGACCGATCGCACCAATCAAGTTCGCCAAGGTAGCACTGGCAACTGTGTGGGCAATTCAGTCAGTACGACCAACGTCCAAAGCACCACTGGCAGCACGGATAGAGCTAATCAGCAACGTCAAAGCAATCAGCAAGTTAGTGGGGGCACTAGCAGCTCTACGGGTATGAGCGTGGCTCCAGTCAAACTCCACCAAAATGTTCAGATTGATGTCTACAATCCTGCCGATCGGTTGCGCCGTTAATTGTTGATCGGCAATTGGCAATCCGATCAATATTTTTCAGCCAACAGCCATTAGATTTCTGCTGCGATTTGACTCAAGAATTGCAGCGATTTGACCAGATAATCCGCACACACCTGGGGCGAACTCTGATAAAAGGCACTCCAAGCAAATGATTTATACCGATCGTAATTAGCCGAATCGAACGCCGACCGATCGAGTTGGGAGAGGGTAACTTTGGGTAGATCGACATCCAACCAAGCCAATCTGACCGCATGACCGATCAAGACATCTAGGACGATGTATTCTTCGATATCCAAATCGGGATTGCGTTCGGATAAAGCCGATAACACCATCAGTGCTTCAATATTTAATTGCCGATATTCTGGTGCCACAATTTTATTGAGCAAATGTTCGATTCGTAGGGCAAAGTTTTTCTCACCTGGTGTCATTTCTGACAAGATAACTTCGCTATCGAGTCGATTGCGTTTTTCGAGTTTGTCGCCGATCGTAATGCCTTTGCAATGTTCCAGTAGTCGCCAGATGCTGGGATAAAAATCTCGATCGACCCTCACGATCGCCCCATCTTTGCGACGTTGATACCGCCAATCGATCGGCGGCGATGGTACTTTATTGATGATCGGATCGACAGCTTCCACCATCCATTCAATTCGCTCTTGAGCTTGACTTAGATGTAAGGATTCGCGTTGAAAGACGGTATTCCCCAAACCTTGATAATCACTGAGGACGTGATGCAATCTAGTTTGAATTTCAAATGGACTCAATTCCATCAATTTTTCATAAGCGGCATCTTGAGTAATCCCCAATTCGATCGCCAGTTCGCTCGTAAGTAGGATAATTAAATAACCAACTCGGAGTGTTAGTAAACCTTTAACTAAGGTCGGCTGGGATTTAATTAATAAACCTAGATAGATAATAATTTCCTGGGTCAATACGCGATCGCGAATGTCTTCACGACAGAATTTATCGATTTTCTCAGCAATCTCCGTATGCGACATCGGGGCATCGATTAGAGCCGCTTCACTGTAAGCCATGCCGACGGTAATTTGTTTGCCGTCAATTAAAATATCAGTGACAGCATCGGATAGACTAATTTCGACCTTAGTTAATAATCCCGCTGCATACCGGACGATCGCCCAATGGGGTCGATTGCTAAAGTTACCAGCTTTAAAGTAGACTTCATCGATTAAATTGGCGATCGTTACTTGGGTACTAGCACCACCGAACCCCGTCACAAAATCCAATCCCTTTAATTTACTTAAAGTATGTAACAGCTCGATTTGTTGGTAAAGATTATTCGATCCGCGTAATTGCTTGAGTAAGATCGCCACCCTCGTTTCAGCTTCGAGTAAAAATTCCTGATTGCTGGTTAATGGTTGATTGCCATCGGGAGCATAAGCCAGATAATAATGCTGTGGAACCAATGCATTGACCGCCGTGCGATCGAAATTAAATTCATGTAAGTCATCGATGCGTTCAGTACCAGCCGTCAATTTTAATTGATTGAGAGCACCCATCCGAATTGGCACACCATTACACTTCCCTTGCTTGAGTTCGGCAATTAATTCGAGTAATGGCGATGCATATTGTTGACCTTGAAATTCATCTTGACCTTCTTGTAATAATGATTTGGTTAATAACAACGTCAATGTCGGTCGCCCCAACTGCGTCCACTGTTCGCTGATATAGGCAATCTCAGCCTTAATTTGCGAGATCAGGAAGTGGTAATCAAATGTCAAATAAAACTGTTGGCGATCTAAAAATGCTGGTAAAAAGACGATCGTCTCGCCACAAATCGTAAATATGCGCGAAGTGGTCAAACTCCGTAGCCGTCGGATCGGCCGACCCGTCAGACCGAGTTTATCATTCCGACCGATTTGGGCATAGGCGGCGGCTAATGCGGTAGATTGACGCACCTGAATCGGTTCGATTTGGCTGGGAGTTTGGGTGGCGATGCCATATTCAGCCAATTGGGCTTGTAACTCGGCATCTTCAGCAATCAGGGCGATTTGAACCGTCCGGCGGCGTTTATTGCCGATTTGGAGATGTCTACCGAGTGGATCGAGATCGCCTGGAGCCAAAAAGCGATCGTCTAATAGTTGTCCCAAGAAATACAAACTTTGCGCCCAGACTAAAGGCAGATTCTCATTGGGGAGGCGAGTTTGGTATTGGGGTTGCGCGTCCAGTTGTGCCAAGTACCATCTGCC
>NZ_JANNDR010000536.1:0-4049 GCF_031378165.1 Chamaesiphon sp. OTE_75_metabat_556 | reverse complement strand
CGATTCCAAGTAACTGCTGAAACTAAATTAATCGATCTGGATATTGCTGCAATTACCGATACTTGGGCACACGCGATCGAGCGTCGTTTAGATGTATAAATAGACCAGATCCCCGACTTTTTGAAAAAGTCGGGGATCTTTCTACTCCAGTTACAGCGGTTTGCAGGTTCGCGGGGTACCGTTATCTTCAAAAGCTTTCACTATCCGCTTGCGCCTTTCTGCTAATAATGGGAATTCTTTTGGTAATTCGCACCATGGGCTAGCTCGATCGGAGAACAAACATAAAACTACGTTTGTTTTAACAACTTCTTACTTTTATGTTTAGAATATACTGCGAAACTAAAAGCAGTTAAAGAACCTAAAATAGTTGCAGGCTCAGGAACCTCTTGAGCACTAACGGCGTTATAGTTCCCTATAAATACGAATTCAGGTCTGGTGGCTCCAGGATTCATAAAAGATTGTATGGTACCAACAATGGCATATTGATTACTAAATCCATCACCGCCAGAACGTGTAATCGGACTGTTAATACTGATGGTTGGTTCAAAACTCAAGAAAGGTGCGGACAAAAAACGTGCAGGAAAGTTTGGTTCAGAAATAAAGCCAAATGTACTATACTCATTCTGAGTAGTAAAAGCAAGTCCAAGGTTACCAGCTCCTGAATTAAAAATTGAGATTCCGTTAATCGAGGAACTGCTACTTAAATTTAAATCATCGCGCTTAAAGGAGAACCCGTCAATAAAACTGAAATTTACATCAAGGTTGCTCAAGCTCGCTAGTGAATAACTTCCAACTATTGCAGCTCCGTCAAAACTAAGAGTTCCACTACCCACAGAAGGTGGCCTTACGGTATTATCAACATTAGCATCGAACGTGAAATTAAAGACAGCAGCACTGGCATTGATAGTGCCGATCAATAAACTACATAAGATAATATTAGTAGCTAGTAATGATTTTGTTAAAAAGTTCATTGCCAGAATATTTAAGTGTTTCCAATACGGTTCGGTTAAGGTCTAGTTAGACAAAGTTATGGATTTAAAATTTTTGACATGATGAGAGACAAGTTATTAGTTTGCTTATTTGAATAATTGGAGCGAAGCGGAATTATTTAAATAAGCATTACTTATCACCTTAAGTGGAGGAGAGCCATGAGAGGGGCGGGGCATAATAGCCCCCCTCGACTCAACCTTAGTGGTGGGAGGATGTCAATGACTAAATAGATGAATTAAACATCGAGCCTAAACACAGCTTACAAACCGTCGATTTGTTTGCGTAAGGCTTCCAATTCTTCATCCTGAGGCGTCATTGGGGCTTTAACGGTATCTTTTGGTGTTGTTGATGTTGGCGACACTGCACCTTGAGGTAGAGCGGCGGTGGGAGTGCTACCACCGAGCATTTGCTGTTTCATCGCCGCGAGTTCGTCATCGACATCACTACCAGCGGATAGAGCGGCAAATTTGCTTTCGAGATCTGCGCCAGTCAGTTCTGCTGCTGCTTGAGATTTTGCTTCTTGGATCAGGACTTTTTCTTCCATTCGCTCGAAGGCAGCCATGGCACTGTTGGTACCCAGGCGTCCGACTGCACCTTGCAATTGTTCCTGAGCTTTGGCAGCTTGGGAACGAGATTTGAGCATATCCTTCTTGGTTTTGGCTTCGGAAATCTTGCCCTCAAGTTGGATCAAGCTCTTTTTCATCGTATCGACCATGCCAGCTTGCCCATCCAATTGGGCTTTGAGGCTGCCAGCAGTTTCACTGTAGTTTTTCTTGCGAACCAGAGCTTCGCGAGCGAGATCTTCATCGCCTTTTTGGAGGGCGAGTTGGGCTTTGCTCTGCCAGCTATTGGCATCCGCCATCGCTTTGTTGTACTGTTGCTCGGTACGTTTTTGATTGGCGATGCTGCTGGCAACTGCTTGGCGGAGTTGCACCAAGTCTTCTTGCATGTCCATCACCGCTTGTTCCAGAATTTTTTCTGGATCTTCGGCTTTACTTACCATGTCATTCACATTTGCGCGCAGCAGTCTGCTCACCCGATCGAATAATCCCATATCACTATCCTCTTTATAGTTTCCGTACACTAGCCGCTGAGTAACTAGTTCGCGGCTAGCGTTATAGTTTTGGTTGATGATTTAAATAACTAACCTAGTAATTATGATAACTTCTGGATCTACCAATCGGGCACTACTAATTTGGGAATTAGTAACAACTGATATTATCGAAAATCGTCGATTGTAATTTAGGGGCGGATATTAACGTCCGGTTGTGGGCGGTGTCACTCGATAGCCAGATGGTTTGACAAATGTATGAAAATTTGGTGGCAGTAGCGATCTGACCAGACTATCCGCCAATCTAGGCTGAGAAGTAATCATCGTAACTGGGGCAACTTGAGTCGTCGGCCGATTGAACGGAATCGCCACTGGCGCACCTGCTGGGCTGGTAGCGGGGGCAATCATCGTCGCGGTAGTTGTCGGCGTACTCGAAGTAGTCGCGGTTGGTGCTGCCGGCAATTTAATCGTATTGAGCGTACTTAAATTCAGTTCGCTAAATTCATTGACAGCGAGATTTGGACTCTGGATCGTTTGTCCGAGCAAGCTCGTAGTGGCCGTGTTGACCGTCTTGGTCGCAGTCAGCGGGGCTAAAATGCTCGGATTGAGATAAGTATAGACCGCTCCACCTGCGAGAGCGCAAACAGCGGCCATCGACCCGATTTTGAGTGGAGTCAGGTGTTTGGGTCGGGGCTTGGCAGCGGCAGTCTCTGTAGGGGCTGTGGTGGCTGGATCTGTCGGCGGACGACCCGATTGAATTTGGCGGAGCAGTTCTTGTGAGGATGAAGAATATTCATCTTGGTATGTGGCCATTTGGCCGCCAGATGAGAAGTTCAGTGCCATTTGCCGATCGAGCGCGCCACCCGATCGATGCAGTGCGATCGGTGCATAATTAGTAGTAGCAATCGCATTCTGACTGCTACTCGCCGATGAAGTGAGTCCATCAATAATGATAAATCCACCGACAGGAGCCGCATCGCGATCACCCAAATCGATCTCGGTTTCGGCCGTGGCTGGAGTCACGATTTCAGCGGTGAGAATCTCATCGTCAGCATCAAAGACCGACTGTTGTTCCCAAATTACCCGATCTGCTGGTAGCTCTGGACGATGGCGACCCCCATCACTGTCCTCGCGTTCGGCCTCAGTCGTGTTACTGCCAGCTTGCTGTTGAAATCTAAATCTAGTGAGTTCGTCTTCCAATTTAATATCTAGACAACTCAGTGCTTTTTGGAGCAAAGGGTTGAGCGCGGATCGATCGGGCGCGCTCTGGGTAGCAGTGCCAGCAACGACAGCTTGCTCGGATGGGTTCGGATTCTGCGCGCGATCGTCAGATGGATTGTGGTTCATAACTCACTTTAGATTCAGTTGACAGTTGACAGTTGCGACTCGCGATTGCCGACGTGTCGATGATGGGTTGATATTATTGATCGCACTAGCTAATGAGCGATACTGTCTTTAGATTACCCACAATCGGATAACCAGACGCAGTTGGGCCGATCGAGATCTTCCTGAAGACTGCTATTCCGTAGTTTGGCTGACAGTTAGTAGCCAACTTTCGGTAAATTGTTCAGCTAAGTGCCGGTTGCCTTGTCATTAATATATTCCAAAACTCCGCCGATTCAGCAAAAATTAGATATTTGACTAAGATTTTTTAATTGCAGTTCGTTATTACTCGATTTTCTTTGTATGTCATTAACATCGATCTCCACAATTACCGCACAGATTCAAAGTCAACCAGGATGGGAAGGTGTCCGGGATTGGGGCTTAATTATGCAGGCGTGGACGGCAACAGTATCTCCAGCTATCGCCGATCTCACTCAGCCCAAATCCCTCTCTAGAGGCATCCTGACAATTGCGACTCACAGTTCGAGCCTCGCCCATCAGCTTACTTTTGGCAGAAGAGGACTGTGCGGGCAATTCAATCGACTGCTGCTCGCCCCCCAGATCGACGATCTGCGGTTTGTCTCAGTCGGCTATCGCAAATTTAGTCCCACAGCCACTGACAGTA
>NZ_JANNDR010000508.1:0-4786 GCF_031378165.1 Chamaesiphon sp. OTE_75_metabat_556 | reverse complement strand
ACGGCAATTAAGCGGTCTTTGTGGTTGATATGCTCGATTAAATCTTGAGTTAACTTCGTCCGGCCATAGAAAACTTGAGCATCTTTGATCTGTTCGGTAAAATATGCCAGGGAACGGTAGGGACATTCATCTTTAAAAGCTGTGTGAGTGACGTTACTAGTCAACAGAATCGATCGCTTAGAATTCTCACATTGCGGCGATTGCCCTGCTTGCTTCATCCGTTCTTGAATATGTTTAGCCAGTTTATGGCTATCAACCATGCCATCTGGATCGAGATCGGGATTTAAACCTGTTATCAACTCCTGCGTAAACAAACCTTGCTGATGCTTAATTTCTACCCCTGGTTCGTAGGAACGAGTCGCTGTAAAAATACAATAATTTTTATTAGTCGGCAGATACTCGATTGCTTTGCCGCTATAACAGCAATCTAACCAGATAATCAGATTTTTAACGGGGCTGGTTTGAATCAGATGGCCTAACTCACTGAGTGAAATACCATAGTTACAATCGCTCGGCAGTACATCACTGGTGGCTAAAAATACCTCTTCTCGACCATCGATCGTTTGACGCCAACCATGACCCGAAAAAAAGAATAAAGCTGTTTCTGGAGGATGACGATCGGGGGGATTGAGTAAGTTGGCGATCGCTTCTCTCAATTCTTGAATCTTGACGACTCCAGCCTCGGTATCGATGTGCAATTCACCCTTGCGATCGGCCATCCGTGGGAGTCGGTGGACGCGAAAGGTTTGAAACCCATATCGTTCGAGTTGCACCGCAATCGTTTCGGCATCATTAGCCGCCGCAGTCAATGGCTTGAGGGTGGTATGATGCGGGTAGTAATTAATGCCGACAACTAATGCTTCCCAATGTGAAGTCATATTTCAGCTTGGCTGACAACTCAGTCTGGTAAGTGTTACGTTAAGAACGTCAAGATATATTACCTCATCTAATTGAGGTAAAAGTTATGGAAGTAACAAACAGTAATACAATCTTAGCATATCTGTTGGCACTACGGGATTTTTCAGACGTCTTGAGCACTTCTGAAAAAGAAAAATTACAGACAGTTGCTAAAGATTTAAACATTCAACCCAAAGCCTGGACGAGTCATCTCGAAGCCGATCTGATCCAGACTATCCAAGGTAATCCCCAATTATTTCAATTCTACCGATCGTACAAAGAACAGCTCGATCGTTCGGGAGCAATTCCCATCGATTTACTACTGACAACGGAAAAAAACGAGCGATCGAGTGTGGATGCATCGCCGTTAATTGCCAAAGGAATGACCCCAGTAACACCAGCAACAGGCTACGAGCAGCAATTGAATAATGTGGTAATTGCGGTCAATCAAGCAGATTGCCCCGAGCAAAAAGTCCAAGAATATACTTTTCTCGATCGAGTCAAAGAATTTTTAAATCAAAATAGCCTATGATTTTTCAAGATCGGCATTATTTACATTTTGCCTTGCAAAAATATTCTCTTGCCCTAATATATGAATGAGCTATTCTATCCAACGATTGACTTATTTATCTACGATCTCAGGAGTCCGCTCAATGCTAGTGCTGATGAAATTACGCAAAATTATCAAGCGTTTCTGACTAGATTACCTTCAGGTCTAGATTTCAAAAACACTGAAATTGAAACTGAATATCTAGAATTAACAACACCTACCAGAATCAAGCTCAAGCCTGTCGATCTGCGATTGGAAGGATATTACTATCCGGTACTCCTCAATGATACTTATGGCTTGCAAATTGATTGTTCGGTCAATAACTTAACTGAGCCTCAATCGATCGACTCGTTTAGTTCGATCGCCACAGAAATTGCTAAAGCTGCCGCATCTAAAGCTTTAACAATTGGGAGAACTTGGACGGTTTCCGGCTGGTTGACCGCAGCACACCCAGATCCAGAGAGGATCGCGATCGATTGCTACCAAGCATTGTTCACAACTAAAGAGACACCGGAAATCCGAGGTAAAGGCACATTTTTAGATGCCCAAATCTTTGAAGTCTGGGGATCGCCATCTGTGGCTAGCGATCGCGTATTAATTATATTATTCCCCGATCGATCGACACTAGAAAAAGCTGCTGAATTTTACACAGATTGGATAGGTTTATTTTGCTATAGCCATAAGATCTCGTGGGCTTATCATCAAAGCCGTGCTCTTAAAGAATCTTTGATTTATCATTATAAAAAAGTTGAAGATAATGCATCAAAAATTCAGAACAGCCAGAATATCAATGTCAAGTTAGTTGATTTGCAGGTCTTATTCAATGATGTTAAAAAAATTCTCAATGCTTATACGAGTGATCTATTAAATCTCTCATTTCAAAAACAAATTATTAATATTAATCTCGTTAATTACCGAAACCGTCTAGAACAGATCAAAACCAAGGCAGTTCAAAGCAACGATCTCGAATTTCTAGATCGATTTGGTGATTTAGCTGAAAAAAAATATCTGGCTCAAATCGATAAAGATACAGAGAACATGCAACTTGGGCTAAAATTGCTGGAAACGAATATTAGTGCGCTACGCAGTCAGATTGAAATCGAAAAATCCGAACGCGATCTCAACTTTCAAAACCTAGTTACGCTGATTGGTGCAGGTACCGCAATCAGTACCTTATTTGATTATGATGGCAAAAAATGTAAAGCAGTTTTTAGCGTTTCCAAAGAACCAGAAGTCCCCCATATTTGTAATAATTTTTGGTTTGGCAGCGTGGTCATGCCGATTGGGACTATTCTGCTCTTAGGGGGGGTAATGTTATCGCTAAAATGTCTGTGGGTCGAGATTAAGGGTCGAAAAATCCGTCCGAAAGACTAAGTATTTAGCACCGCAATCAAATTTCGATCTCAATTTTCTGGCGATATCTACGCACTAATTCAGCGGTGCGAGCTGTTCGCTAGCAAAAATCGAGATCGAACTGTAGCGTCCGATCTACTCGATGCCAAACCGCCAGTGGCGATCGATCGCACTCCAACCCCAACCACCCGAAATCGAGCCGATAAAACTCTCCGTTCACTTGTGGCGATCGAGCTGGCAGTTAAAATGCTAGGATGAATCCAGCAGTTGGCCAAACCACTCACAACAGCGCACTTTGTCGTCAACAGCCACGGAAATCAATGGGGAAAGATTGGTGCCAACTCCAACGCTGTCCCGCAACTGTAATGTGTTCGAGATCCCATAATTCGATCTGGAGATCGGGTTTGATTTTGAATTAACTAAGTCAGAACACCCATTGGTATCCGCAATCAAGTTCATCTGCGAGGTTCAAGGTGACAACATCTCCATATCGAAAAATTGCCCCATTGTTAGCAATGGTTGGCTTGAGCAGCTATTTAGTCATTGGCTCGCCAACCCCCGCTCATGCGATGCACATTGCCGAAGGCTATCTACCCGTCCAGTGGGCGGTATTTTGGTGGGTAGCAGCCTTACCCTTCTTCGCTTTGGGTTTACGCTCCATCAACCGGATTACCCAAGCGCATCCAGAACTCAAACTACTCCTCGCCTTAGCTGGAGCCTTTACCTTCGTCCTCTCAGCACTCAAGATCCCCTCTGTCAGTGGCAGTAGCTCTCACCCCACCGGCACAGGACTGGGCACAATTCTGTTCGGCCCCTTGGCGATGTCCGTCATGGGTGGGTTGGTGTTGCTATTTCAGGCGATACTACTCGCACATGGTGGATTGACAACATTGGGTGCAAATGCGTTTTCGATGGCCATTGTCGGCCCGATGGTTGCGTATGTTGTCTACCAGACGATCGCCAAAACTGGGCATCAGAAAGTTGCGGTATTTTTAGCTTCAATGTTGGAAGACTTGTGTACTTATTTAGTAACTGCGGTGCAATTGGCACTCGCTTTTCCGGCAGTACAAGGTGGGTTTATGGCAGCTTTTGTTAAATTTGTCAGTGTATTTGCAATTACGCAAATCCCCTTGGCAATTAGTGAGGGGTTGTTAACAGTATTAGTCTGGAACTGGCTTCAGGACTACGGCCAACAAGAGCTAAAAATCCTCGGACTATTTCAAAAAGGCAGAAACTTAGATGCAGAAATTATCAACTAATATCTTGCTATTCAGTGGTGCAGTCATCTTGTCAATGGCTCCAATCTTGATGTATCAAGGCAAAGAATTTAAGGCCACAGATAGTCTTAATATCACGGCGATCGAACAAGTCAAACCTGGATACAAACCTTGGTTCGAGCCGATACTCAAACCTGCTGGCGGTGAAATCGAAACCTTTTTATTTGCCACCCAAGCCGCGATCGGATCGGGAGTGACTTGTTATATTTTAGGCTTATACAAAGGTCGCACCGAACGCCGCAAAAGCGATGAAACCGTTACAGCTCCGGAACATCGCGATTAGTGAATATCCACATTGACACTCTGGCATATAGCAGTCGGCTGCGCCATCTGCCACCAGCTCAAAAGCTCTGCTTTGCCTTGGCGGTGCTAGTGATTGCCCTCCTCAGTCACTATCCAGTGCAGATTGTCATCTTAATCTGGATGAGTGTGTGGATTGTAATTTATGCGGGCATTCCTCCCCAAGTTTACGGGGCGATGCTGTTGGGAGTCTCGATATTTCTGATAACGAGTCTGCCAGCTTTAGTGTTCGAGTATGTCGATCGAATTTCGGCGAATCTCCAACTCGATGTCCTCTGGCAACTGCCGATTGGCAATGGGTACATTTACCTCAGTCACAATGGCTTGATGCGGGCGATCTCAGTAGTGATGCGTTCTTTAGCCAGTACTTCCGCGCTATTTTCGATCGTCCTGACAATTCCCGCGATCG
>NZ_JANNDR010000489.1:0-9051 GCF_031378165.1 Chamaesiphon sp. OTE_75_metabat_556 | reverse complement strand
AATGTTGTTTGATAATAGCTACAATATTCGTCGATAAAACTAATCGTTTGTGCTGCTGCTCTTGGCTGTGTCATATGCCTTGCCTTCTCTTCAGCCCTACCTTTCTATTTTATCTCTCCTAGAGTGATAGAAGAGGGATATAGCGATCCTAACTGAAAAGCTTAAACCCTAGAGGGCGGGCACGAGGTACCGCCCCTACAGGTTATCGTTACTGCAAGGAACTCAAATAGGATTGCTATAGTTGATCGTTGATAGTGAAAAAAGCAGAGGACAAGCTTGTCCTCTGCTTTTTTGGGATAGATTTAGATCGAGTCAGAATCTTAAATCTTTAGATCTCTAGTAACCTAATGCTTTTAAGACGTCATTGGCATGGGTATCGGTTTTGACACTGCTATCGACATGGACGATTTTGCCAGTTTCGTCGATCGCATAGGTGACGCGTTTGGCATAGCCACCACCATCGACATCATAGGCTGCGATGATTGCGCCATTGGTATCAGCTAAGAGCGGAAATGGCAGATCGAACTTTTTGGTAAAGGCTTGGTGATCGGCTTCGCTATCTTTGCTCACGCCTAAAATGACGATGCCTTTGTCTTGATACACTGCATAATTATCGCGAAAACTGCAAGCTTGTTTCGTACAGCCAGGGGTGTCATCTTTGGGGTAAAAATACATGACAACTTTCTTGCCAGCTAACCCGGCCAAAGTTACCGCATTACCGTTGGTATCTTTGACGTTGAAATCCGGAGCTTGTGTGCCTACAGCCAGAGCCATGAGATAATTTTCCTACAATATTGAAGATTGACATTAACGCTCACTGTAAACCGGATCGGGTTGTTTTTCAAGGTTTGTGGTCGATCTCCGGTCGTGTTTTACTGCGAAAAGAGATCGCGAATAGACCTTCAGCAAAAGTAAAAAATCATCTTTTTTAGAGCTGTTTTCATCTAAAAATCTGCCCTATTCCCTATTCCCTATCCCCTATTCCCTATTCCCTATTCCCTTACTTCCTGCGAAAATCTAATTTAGTACCGAAGCAGCCGCGCGCGATCGCGAACTATTAATCGGCTGCCAATCTGGGTAATGCGCGATCGCCAAGCGCAACGCATCGAAGACTTGACGACAATGATTGTCGCTCTGAAGAGGTAGCTCCTCATTTCTGACCAAAAAACTCAGCTTGACAGCCTCTGGCTCGGCAGTGGTAACATCGATCGAGATCTCGACCGTCACCAGCCGCGCAAATGAGACATGCCCCGGAATTTCTCTAGCCATGACATAATCTGCACCTTGATGCACAACTTCCAGTCGGCCAATTGCTAACAATTTTGGCAATGACAATTGCAGTCGATCGGGTGAAAGCTGGACTCGAAACTGGCAGATATAACGAGACATAGTAAGTACGGTTGGCAGGCGTAAAGTTTAGTTATCTCAAATTCCCTTGACATCCTAACAGAATAATTCACCAATTTGTAAAGCAGATCTATATCGATGGTAGGGATAAAAATGAGCGGTAAATTTATCGTATTTGAAGGGGTAGAAGGCTCTGGTAAAACAACTCAGATCGGCCAGACAGCAGATTGGTTGCGTATCAATACCGATCGAGGGCGAAAGATCGTCGTGACGCGCGAACCAGGTGGGACAAAGCTGGGTCAACAGATCCGGCAGATCTTGCTCGACGATCTGGATAATTGCGTGAGTTATCGGACCGAATTATTGCTCTATGCAGCCGATCGCGCGCAACATGTAGAATCGTTGATTAGGCCGCATCTTGATCGGGACGATATCGTCTTGTGCGATCGATTTACCGATTCGACAATTGCCTATCAAGGCTACGGACGCGGCTGCGATCGCGATGAGATCGATCGGGTCAATCAACTAGCCACAGGGGGTTTACAAAGCGATCTGACCTTTTGGCTAGACCTGGATGTGACGATCGGCCTAGAGCGAGTTTTATTACGTGGAAAACCCGATCGGATGGAACGCGCAACGATCGATTTTCACCAACGCGTCAGACAAGGTTATCAAGAGTTAGCAAATATCTATCCAGATCGGATGATTCGGATTGATGCCGATCGATCGCCCGCCGATATCCAGCTAGAGATTCAGTCAACATTGAGGCAACTGAAATGGATCGATACTCAAGCACCGATCGCCGAAACTTAGGACTAAACGCGCAACTTTGGAGATCGCGGTAAATAATGCGATAATCCTCGCTAAAATTAAATCGAAGCTACAGAATTTAGTTAATTATTGAAAAAAGACTAACTTGCTAGATTGTAAATGAAGATAGAATTACGATCTGACGATTTTTTTGAATTTGATAAATCTTGGATCGAGGTAAAAACTATGACTAATTCACCTACTCCGACTCCCAATCCGAACCGACGTCGCCGCTTGACGGCAGATGAATTAATTGCAATTGGGGTAGCCCTAGCCGGAATTGGCACGGTCTTCTTTTGGGGGATCGGTCAAAAGTTCCAGCCGATGTTCCAAGCGGGTATCTCCAGCTTGACTAATGATAACAACACCCGTCGTCCGCTCGGCGCACTTGGAAGCCAGGATCAAGCCGCTACTTCAGACAGACAAACGATCGCGAGTATGACTGGCGATCGACAGAATTCAACTACGACGACTACGACTACCACCACGGCGATCGCACCACCCAGCATCAAAACAGAAATAGCCGCTGAAACCGCTCCGGCACCCACCGCTGTAGCCCCCGCAATTGTAGCTGCGGCTCCGATCGTGACCACCCCAGCCTTTAAAGACGTGCCCAAGCAATTTTGGGGTGAAACATATATTACCGAGTTGCAAAAACGTGGGGTTCTCGCCGACTTTGGGACGGGTAAATTCGACCCCGACAAAGAAATCACCAGAGGTGAGTATGCCAAAATGCTCGATCGCGCCTTTGCAGATCGACCAGTAGTAGCAACAGCAACAACACCTAAATTCCAGGATATTCCCGCTGATTATCCGCGCAAGGAAGCGATCAATAAATCGGTACAACTGGGATTTATGACTGGCTATCCACAAAACAAATTCTCACCCAATCAACCGATCCCGCGTTATCAGTTGCAGATTTCCCTGGCCAAAGGATTGCAACTAGCAGCCCCAGCGAATCCAGATACAGTACTCAGTAAGTACTCAGATGCCAAAGATATGCCCACATACGCACGCGGTAAGATGGCCGCAGCGATCAAATCTGGCATCATCATCAAAGACAAAACCCCAGATCTACTCAAACCCGTTCAAAATGCCACCCGTGCGGATGCCGCAGCTTCGATTTATGAAGTCTTAGTCAAAGCCGGAAAAATCACACCACAGCCAGGAAATTAGCCGATGAGCGCAGCGACTCTAGATCAGTAAAACTGATGTTTTTAAGCTCTAACCGCTAGCTTCGATCCCTCAGTTCGATCCCTTCCCGAATAGCAATGGTTTAAAGCCCCTGCCTTTAGGCAGATTGTTTTTAGGACGGAGATTTAAACTCCGTCCTAAAAACCCAATTATCAATTAACCTCTTAGTCCCTACTTTATGAAACTCGATTCGCCCCAGCAGCGGCAACACCAAAAACTACCACGCCATGTCTGGATTTTGAGTGTTGCCAGTCTGCTGACGGATATTAGCGCGGAAATGATTCGCGCGGTGTTGCCCATCTTCGTCTTATTAAAATTGCAAGGTGGTGCGCTTACCATCGGTGAGATCGAAGGTGTCGCCGCCGCCACCGTCGCGATTATGCGGGTCTTTTCGGGCGGATTGAGCGATTATTTGGGGATGAAAAAGGGTCTGGCGGTAATTGGGTATGGGCTGTCCACGCTGATGCGATCGATCTTACCGATGGCGATCGATCCATTATTAGTCATCGGCACCCAATTTGGCGATCGGTTCGGACAAGGCATCAGCGTGGCTCCCCGCAAAGCTTTAATGGCCGATATCACGTCGGAAGAGCTGCGCGCTCCGGCTTATCGATTGCGCCAGTCGCTGCTAATTGCTGGAGCTTGTATCGGCTCCCTGGTAGCCGGTACGATCTTATTTTTCCAACCAAATAACTACCAGCTAGTGTTTTCAGCGGCAGTGGTGCCAAGTTTGATGGGATTGGCAATCTTGATGTTGGCGGTGAAACCTGTTAAAAAGCCCCAGAAATTATTGATGATGCCAGCAGAAATGACTGGCTTACTCGCTGGTGGCGATGAATACTATAGCCACGAATCCCCGACTCGAAATCGCCAATATCAGTCAGAATCTTTAGCCCAGAGCTATAGCCCGATTTTTTGGCGGGATGTCCTCGATTTGGGTGCGGAATATTGGTTATTGCTGATCGTGGCGATTTTCTTCAATCTGGGCAACTCCAGCGATGCCTTCCTGCTACTCAAATCGATCGATATCGGGATTCCGCCAGCCTTTACGCCAGTGGGACTAATCATCATGAACTTGGTCTTCGCCCTGGTATCCTATCCCATTAGTGCGATCGTCAATCGCGTCCTCAAGGTGCGCCTGCTCCTGGCTGGTTTTTTGATTCACGTCATCGTCTACTTCGGGCTAGCCGTCGTCACTACCAATGTCCAGATTTGGTGCTTATTTGCCCTCTACGGCCTCCATTTAGCGATGATTCAGGGTTTGATGCTCGACCTGATCGATCGAGCTGTAGAACCGACTAGACGGGGCACAGCGTTTAGTCTCTTCAATCTGACGATCGGCATTACGCTACTATTCGCCAATCTGATCGCTGGCTGGTGCTGGTACACGATCGGTTCGGGCTTTACGTTTACCGTCGGTGCCTTTTTTGCCTGTATCGCTACTTTGATCCTGCTGATTGGTAGTGAGGAATCGGATTTGGGAAATAGTTAAGAGTGGACAGTGAATAGTGGATAGTGGATAGTTGAAATACCGTTTTACAGCCGACTAAGTAGGTAGTACGAAGATTCATTACAACGTCTCAACAACCAGGAAAAAGAGCGTGGTAATTAACTAAATATTTAGCTTAACTATTCACTATCCACTATTCACTATCCACTACCCCTACCCCGTCCCCCACAACTTATGCGCCTCACCTCCTTAGATGTCTTTCGGGGCATAACAATGGCCACCATGATTTTGGTCAATATGGCCAGCCTGCCCGATGAGGGCAAAAAATATGCTTGGCTCGATCATGCACCTTGGCATGGTTGGACGATCGCCGATTTGGTGTTTCCATTTTTTCTGTATATTATTGGCATTTCGATGGCTTTTTCCCTCGCTAAATATACGAGCGGAAATGCCCCAATAACTAGAAATATCTACTGGCAAATTATCCGCCGCAGCCTAATTTTATTTGGCCTGGGATTATTATTAAATAATTTATTATGGAACTATAATCTCACCCATCCTAAGTTATTTCCCGATCTGGCACACCTGCGGATTATGGGTGTATTGCAGCGGATTGGGATCGGATTTTTGGTGGCATCGATCGCCGTTCTCACTTTGACCGAACGGAAGATTTGGATGTTAGCGGGGATGATTTTAGTCGGCTATTGGCTAATTTTGACATTCATTCCCGCTGTGGATAATCGCGATGGTGTATTTACCCAACTGGGTAATTTTGGAGCTTATGTCGATCGATTAATTATAACGCCTGCCCATCTCCACAAAGGTTCTGGCTCGATGAGCGATCCCGAAGGGCTGTTCGGGACATTACCCGCGATCGCGAGTATTTTATTGGGCTATCTCACTGGTGCGTGGCTCAAACGTCAGCCAGTAACTTCGCGCACGAGTCTGAATTTGTTGATGTTTGGATTGGCGGCCGTCGTCATTGGGTTAGTTTGGAATGGTTTTTTCCCGATTAATAAAAAGCTGTGGACGAGTTCGTTTGTGTTATTGACCACTGGCTGGGGTCTAATTTCCCTAGCTGCTTGCTATGAATTAGTCGATGTCCGTAAATACCTACAGTGGTTTAAACCCTGGGAAATTATGGGTTTAAACGCCATTTTTATCTATGTAGCGTCGATCGTGTTCATTAAATTATTAATGGTCAATGAAATTGCCCCAGATAAATCTGTCTATCAATGGTTGAATGCGCAGTTATTTGGTTGGGCGGGGACGTTGAATAGTGGGGTTCTATTTGCGATCGCGACTGTATTCCTCTGGTTGGGAGTATCGTACCTGATGTATCGCCAGCGATGGTTTTTAAAAATCTAAGGCTCAATAGTGGCGAGATCTCGATCGCATAGTAACAACGTTCGCTAGCTGGGGAACACTGAAGAAGACATCAACGAAAGTACCAGTCGAAGCTATGGAAGCGGAAGAACTATTGTGGCGATATCGCGGCGGCGAACGGGATTTTACCTCAGTCGATCTGAGTGGATTTAGTCTAGTCGCTCAAGATCTGATCGATATCGTCCTCAACCAAGCCGATTTACGCAAGAGCAATCTCACATTTGCTTATCTCAATCGCGCTCAGTTGCTCAAAACAAACCTTTCTAGCTGCAAACTAGGCGGCGCGACCCTGATTAGAGCCGATCTCCAAGGAGCCAATCTCCGCGATGCCGATTTACATGGAGCCAGCCTTCAGCATGCCGATTTTCGCGGCGCAGATCTGACCTGGGTCAATCTCCTCGATGCCAATTTGATGGATGCGGACTTGCGCAATGTCAATCTCAGTGGCGCTAATCTCAGCGGTGCTTGCCTGCGGGCGGCCAATTTTCGGGAAGAGAAGCGCAGTTATATTTCCAATCTCCGCAGTGCCAAGCTCTGCCGCGCCGATCTCCGCAATGCGAATATGGCGGGGGCAAATTTATCCAAAGTCGATCTCAGCTATGCCAATCTCACCGAAGCAAATTTGAAGGGCACAGATCTCAGTGGTGCAAATTTGACCGGAGCGAAGTTAAATAATGCGATCTTGACTGAAGCAAATCTGCACGAGGCCGTTTTGCCACACGCAGATCTCTCCCTCGCGAAATTAGAGCGCGCAATTATGACCGCGTGCGATATGACAGGTGCCAATCTGAGTCGAGCGATCATGTCCAAGATCAAATTGGCAAATACCAATCTCAGCTATGCAAATCTCACCGATGCGCGGATGCATCATGCCGATCTGACGCGGACGATTTTGTGCTATGCGACGATGATTAATGTCGAACTGATCGAGGCACATTTAGCCAAAACCGATCTCGAAGATGCCAATCTGACTAATGCTAATTTGATGCGGGCAGAAATGAGTAGTGCGAGTATGGTCGGCACGATTCTGACTGGTGCGAAAATGCCTGACGGTCGGCTCTATGCTAACGTCTAACAATCGCTGAAGTGGTTGACACTCCCCGCCGTAAAACGGACGGGGTTGTTCGGATATTTCGATAATGTTGGTTCGATTTAGAATCCTCGTGCCGATCTGAGCCGAGGAGCATGTCAATTCATTTTGCCAGGATCGATATTAATAAATGGTAATGCACCATTCCCACCCATGACTTGGGGGAATTTGCCATCCCACTTATCGATCGCTTGCTTCTGTAATAATTCTGCCGTCAGCGTCTCCCGTAACAGGCGTTGAGCTTCCGCTTGACCCTTTGCCCTATTCACATTGGCTTCGGCCTCTTGCTCGGCTTCTTGGGCAACGTAGACGGCGCGTTGGGCGCGTTGTTCGGCGATTTGTTTTTCTTCGACAGCCTTGGAAAATTCTGGAGAAAAGTCCAGATCGACCACACTCGTATCGAGGACGATAATGCCGTATTTTTCCAAGCGATTGCCCAGAGCTAGATCGAAATCTTGCTTGAGTTCGTCGCGCTTGGTAATGGCTTCTTCAACTGTCCGCCGCGCGGCCGCGATCTTAAACGATTCTTGGGTTTGGGGCGCGATAATTTTCGCGACAATATTTTCGAGGGTGCCTTGGGTGCGGCGGATATTCACGACTTGGATGGGATCGAGCCGAAAGTTAATTGCAAAACTGGCCGTTAAATCCTGTAAATCCTTGGTCGAACTCTGAGCGGGGACTTCAAATTTCTGGACGGTGATGTCATAGATATCGACCTTGCCCACCAATGGGGGTTTGAAGTGAACACCTTCTAGCAGCACGGCATCCTCAGCCTTACCCAAGACACTCACTACCCCTGCTTGCCCAGGATTGATGACCACAAACGAATTTACCCCGATCACCGTGAGGAGAATTACCAAGCCAACGGCTAAGATTTGTTGCCAGTTAGATTTATTGAGATCGATCGTCATAGGGAATTACTGTCTGTTTACCTACTAGTGTAGAACTCGATTTTCCAAAGGAGAGCTAATATGAGTGCGATCTGCGCCCAGGGATACAAAGGGAATGAAGAGTGAACTACCCCGCCCTGCACAATCGCGCTTACGCGCTCATGTGCGAGGACGGAGCTTCCGACTTCGAGGGCGACCGCCTCACAGATGTCTTTCGACCCCTGCTTGGTCTTACGTTGCCTCCATCGGCAGTCTCGCTAGTTCCTAACGAGAGAAGTCTCAGACCTTCAGCCTTCAGGTTTTGCGCCGCGTTGACATCTCTATCGTGGCGAGTTCCGCAGTTAGAACAAGTCCATTGACGCACATCTAAAGGCAAGGAAGAAACGCGATGATAACAATTACTACAGGTTTTCGATGAAGGAAAAAATCTATCCACCTTGACCAATATTTTGCCAGAACGCTCACACTTATAGTCGAGCATTCCGACGAAACTAGACCAGCCACAATCGCTGATCGCTTGTGCTAAACAGTGATTTCTCACCATGTTCTTGACTGCGAGATCTTCCACAACGATGACTTGGTTTTCGTTCACCAGTTTGTGAGAGAGTTTGTGCAAAAAGTCTTGTCTAGAATTGCTAATCCGTTGGTGAACTCTTGCCACTAGCAGTCTCGCTTTATTCCGACTATTAGATCCTTTTACTTTCCTAGATAACTTACGTTGTTTGCGTTTGAGGTTAGCTTCATGCTGTTTGATATGTCGAGGATTAGGATACTTAGAGCCAGTGCTAGCAATAGCAAAGTCGGTGATACCCAGATCGATACCAATTGCATTTCCTTCACTACTCGGAGCGGGATACTCACCTTCCTGTTCTGTGAGAATAGCA
>NZ_JANNDR010000456.1:0-3245 GCF_031378165.1 Chamaesiphon sp. OTE_75_metabat_556 | reverse complement strand
AGTGGCGGGGAGTAGTCGATCGTGTAAATCGTTCAGGGAAAACCAGTTGCGCTCGATCGCCAGACAGTACATCACCGCTTGTTCGGTGGGCGCAAGCCGATTGAATTGTTGATCTAGCAGTTGCTGGATGCTACTAAACATGCTGACTTCAGCATCCAAAAATTTGTCGATCGATCCATCAAATAGATCGTAGATAGAGGTCGCGACAATATTTAAAGCCAGCGGATTGCCACTATAGAGGGTTTGCAACCGTTCGCGATCGGGTGATGATGCTGATAGCCCCTTGGCATCAAACAACGCCTCACTCTCGCTGCGATTGAGTCCGGCGATCGTCAATGTCCGCACGGCTAGTTTCTCACCCTCTAAGGGCATGATGACGGCGGGCTTTTCCCGACTAGTTACCAGCAGACAACTCTGATGTGACGATGCCCCAATCCGCTCGAACAATTCTGCATAACCTGGATTTGGCTGGTGGCCGTCTGCGTTACTCTGAACTTGGATGATAGTTTCGGCATTATCCAATATCAACAAACACCGTTCTTGGCGTAGATACTCTAATAGGTGCGAGATTTGAGTGGAGATCGCGAGCGTAGGGGGCACGATCTTCGATCGATCGGATAGGATTTCAATTAGTTCGGGGATAAAACTGGCGAGCGGTGGCGCATTCCGCAACGATCTCCAAACGATCTTCGTGAAGTAAGGCTGGAGTTGGTGTGCCAATTTGGTAACTAAGGCAGTTTTACCGATTCCACCCATCCCCAAGAGGATGACTAACTTACAGCGATTTTCGTTTACCCAAGTGGTGAGTTTGGTTAATTCCGCCGCGCGTCCATAAAAGACCGAAACATCTGGGGCTTCACCCCAGTCAATATCCAGACGCGAACGGATGAGCGACATTGGCTCGATCTGCTCGTCCCGTACTAACTCAGCCGGATCGTTGGCGGAGCCTGTCTGAAGGACAATCGGATCGGGATAAAGATAATCACGACGTTCCAATTCCAGCTTAAAAGCCGCAAAACAGATAGCTAGTGTCTGTTTGTCTACTGGACTTGATCGAACTGCGCCAAGCTCGGAACCGCTATCGAAGATTTTTGAGATGGTCTTGATCGCAAGTCCAGTCAGTCTGGCTAATTCTTCCTTGGTATAGCGATCGCCAAAATTGTCCGCTAGTTCTGCGGCGGTTCTGGCCGCTTGCAGTTTTTGATACCCTGTTGCCGTTAAGATTGCACCCCGTCTGCGGCTACTCTTGCGCTCGGTCATTGCTTAATTTAGATATGGAAATATAATTTTGGTTTGGCGATCGCTACTATTTGTAATTATTGTCATTTTTTCGTTCGAGTGCAATCACTTAATCGGAATTTAAGCAAAACTCTCAGTCGCGATCGGTTTCCAACACTTAGATCCAGTAGATCCAGACAGCAATTCTAGCCAGCAGCATTAATATCCCACTAAGTTCCCGCTAACTTGCCGATCTTCCCTAGCGATCGCCGAAATGAAGTGCAAATATTGTATTAAGAACACACCACTCTGTCACATGCTCGGTAGGCCATCTTAGTTGGAACATCCGACTGATGTAACCTGCGAATTAATTTGCAAACCGATACCGAGTGGCAACTCCAACACCGCTCGGTATTTTTACGCTTGCAAAGCTAGATCTGCAATCCGATCGATCGTGTCCGCATTGACAGGTGCGATCGATTGCTACTTAGATTCCCACATGTCATTTTCAGCTAATTCATTAACCCCAGATTTCCCCGATGGCGATCCCCACCTGTTCTACGAATCAGATAGGGACAAAGTTTATGATTTACCAAGTAAAGATCGCGAGGATGGTAGCCAGATGTTAGAAATCAAAGCAGATGTCAGAGTTCAACCAACCGATCTCCACCTCGCGATCGAGCACAATGGATTTGCGCATACCAGTTATCAGCTCCGCGATTATCCAACCGCTTTAGCGGCGATCGATCGGGCGATTGCCTACGATCCCGATCGGACTGATTTTTATTATCAACGCGCCTTAATTGCCAAAGCTTTAAATAACTACCCCCAAGTTATCGCCGACTGTCAACAGATTTTGATCCGTTCGCCCCAACATCAAGCAGCACATCGGTTAGAGGCGATCGCTTTAGTCAAGACCAAAAACTATCGAATGGCACTGGCTAATTTCGATCGATACATTGCACTATATCCCCAAGATGCTCATGGTTACTGCTATCGCGGGATTTGTCACGATCGGTTGCAAGCCTATACCCGGGCCATTGCCGATTTCGATCTGGCGTTGGATCTAAAACCTGAAGAAGCAATATTTCATCACGCTCGCGGACGTACTCATCAGCAGTTGGGCAATTTTTCAGCCGCCCTCGCAGACTACAATCTCGCAATCCAGCTCAAACCCTTAGGGGCAAGAGTATATGACGATCGCGCTGAGATTTACCGACTGCAAGGCGATTATCTCCGCACGGTTGCCGACTGTACCAAAGCCATCGATCTAAATCCCTTGCTCATCGATGCGTACTTTCGACGCGGGATTGCCTACACTGAATTAGGCGATCTCGATCTGGCATTAGTTGATTACGATCTGATTGTTGTGCTCGATTCAAACCATTTAAAGACTTATATCCAACGGAGCTGGATCTATTTTCGCCAAGGCAAATATCGCCAAGCAATTCAGGATTGTGAATCCGCTAAAAAGATCGACAAAGGCTGCTTTTGGGCGCATTATTTATGTGGTGTCATCAATGACTTTTCTGGATTGAAAGAGCAGGCAATTACTGACTTTACAATAGCGATCGAGCTTGCTTCCAGCTCGATCTGTGCTCTCTATCATCGGGGTGCAATCTATTACGAACTGGGAAACCATGCTGAGGCGACTGCTGATTTCACGCAGGCTAGATCGGCTCAAGATGGCGGCTTAGAACAGCTAGTCGCGGGTCTATCCTCTACCTTGGAAAATCGAGATGAGACAGGCTTTTATGCTGAGGGTTTAGCACTTTATTATATGGGTCAAGTAGAATCAGCGATTGCCACGCTCAAGCTAGCATTATTGGTCGCTAATCGCTTTGGCAATCATAGTTTTCAGGTACAAATCTCATTGCTCTTGCAGCGATTTTCAACTAAGTAAATGATTAGCAACCATAACGAATATTTTTAGAATTAGCTAGGAATGTTGTCCTTGTTTAATACATTGTTTGCCGTTCGATGTCTCGGACGATCGCGATGACATTACCAATCCCATCCTCAGCTTG
>NZ_JANNDR010000453.1:0-5569 GCF_031378165.1 Chamaesiphon sp. OTE_75_metabat_556 | reverse complement strand
CGCTGACGCTCTGAGATGGCAATACTTTCGGCTGCCGCCTCGATTGGCATATTATCGATCTTGTATTCTTGGGGATAATTTCGAGGTAAGGGTGCCTCCATCATCGCTTCAAGATCTAGATAATTTTGGCACAGTTCTTCTAATCGCAAAATACTGGGTTTAATCCGTGCTGCTTCAGCTTCATTTTGCCCAAATGCCGATCGATATTGAACCTCAAAAGGCTCTGTAACAGCACGAGGCTGAACGAAATCACCGATGGCTCTGCCATAAGCGCGCGCGAGTTTAATCAGTTCGGTTGCCTTGATCCGGCGTTCTCCTTTCTCAATTGCAACGATAGTTGTTCTTGCAGCATCAATAATCTCGGCTGCTTGAGCTTGAGTCATGTCACAGCTTTTGCGGGCTTGCTGAAGGAGTTCCCCCAATCTCCCTAGATCGATGTTGTCTAATATATTAGTGGCCATTACAGTTTTCCTTAATCTTATTAAGCGGTTCTCTTGCAGAGAGGCTTTGCCAACGACTAGTCTCGATATAACGATTCACTGTCCCTACTCTTGATGAGGTTGACTGATAGTTGCGACGTTACATCATCCCACTCCGCAACGTAGTTTTGATAAAGTCTAATTAACTTGCTCTGCATCTCCAGCGTAGTCAATTTTTCTACGACATAACATCGATCGACAATATCATCTAGGTTTGGAAATTTACGTGTTAACGCTTCCCACTGAACCTCCTGTGGCTTCGATCGATTCTCCAAAGGAGAGGCTGCGCCAACGAGTAAGCAGCGCAGGGTGTCAACTTGTGCGAGCATATTTCGTAAACTCTCACTTGGATCTTTCGCTGGTAAATAATTTCCATGTAATATTAGATAGCGAGTTTTATCTTCTATTCTGGCAGCACCAAGAGCTTGTCGGCGCAACAGGCAAGAGGAGCAATATCCACACTGACTGAGATTATGCCTGTGTGGGCTATCACATGACTTTGTTAGCGAAGATAGTTTACATGTCGTATCTTCCGCTAATATCTGACACATTTCAGATTTAGTTGAGAATAGGAAAGGATTCCAAACTCGAAATGGCTCTCCTAGAAGCTCTGAAATGAGATCGCTGACTTTCAGTAAAGTCAATGGATGAACCGATCTGGTGTGGTCTAAACCCAATGCTGATGGACGGTAGGGGAGATTAATTGCACCAGTTCCGTTTTCATAAAAGCAAAGCTCTTTTTGCCCCATCAAAGATGCACAGGCAGCACCCAGCATTGCAAACACAACACCTCTTGCACGGGTAATCTTGTTTTTTCTGACTGCATTGCTATCACGGAAGCTGATTGGAACTCGGTATAAAGTACAACGACCTGGAAAGATCGCTCTAATTTGCTTTTCAGTATCTTCCTGTAACCTATGGACATTAACATTGCCTCCAGTACCGAAAAGCACGAATGACTTTTCTGGATGCGATCGCAATCGTTGATATAGACCTGCAAAAGCATCAAGACCACCACTCCACATGGCTACTTCACGCTGAGATGTTAGTGACAATGACGATTGCTGAACTACGGAACGTTCTGCATCCGATCGTTTTGAAAAGTCAAATAGCCATCGACTACCAGTAGCCCATTCAAGCAGGCTTTCAAGCTGTGATCGAAATAATTCAGTATTCATGATTTCAGGGTGACGCACTGGCAGTATCACATGAATACGGGTTTGCGCTTGGCGCAGGTTTTGGAAGGCAAGACGATCTGCAGCATGGATCGCAACAGCAAGATCCATGAGATCGGCAACTACAGAAGGAAACTCCTGTTTAGATCGGAGCTTGAATTCTCGATCGTCCAGCGCAATTTCTACATAACTCTCCTTCTTGGTAGCACGATCTGTAAACTGAATACGCCCATTACTATTTAGCCCAGAGCCAAAATCTAGAGTGTAATCACTATCCTGGGTGCGAATTTCGTTCTTGATGCCTAGCATAGATCTTCATCCATATCCACTGGATTTACTTGACGGCGTGGTAGTCGTAATTTGGCTATACTTCCATCGATATTTGCCTTGTTTGCCCAATTACCGATCGCAGAAACAACCGCAGGCTGAATTTCTTGAATTTGTTGTTTAAGAGTCCGATCGTTCATTCCGGCATGATGTTCATCGGTTAGCGGTAGGCGACCATGAAATCCTGACTCAAACACTGTGGTCATGTATTGTCCCAAAATTGCTTCCGAAATACTACTCGCATTTAGTTCTAGATCGCCACCATACCTAAGCTCATGCAGAAAACTCTTGCCAGCACAGAGAATAAGCTCCTTAATATCATGCATTCCATCAACTTGAAGTATTTTTTCTATCTCCCTATTTGCACTACCCCAGTCAACAGATTTATTTTCGCCCTCCATACTAAGAATTTGGAATAATCTTTCACCCATAACTTGTGCAAGCTTAATCGGCAGATCTCCTTTCTTTTTGAGATCTTGCTTTAGTGCCTTAATCACAATCTGAGTACACTCAGACATACTCGCTTTATTCTCACAAAGCCACTCATACAGCTTTTTGTAGAAACCAAGCCCATTACGGAAAATATCTCCATCAGCCATGTTACTTCCTCCGCAAGTAGAAGTTTGCCTACGATCTCAGCTTAGCTCGACAATCTGACATTGTCAATTATTAAGAGCAATAAAGCTGTCAAATGTCAGGTTGATGAGTCGCAAGTCTACTAGTTTGGAGATTACCATCCTTTTTTATAAGCCGTTTGTCGTAGCTGGGCATATTGCCAGTAGGTGATGCCTTTGTCCTCGCGGTGGATGAGCAGCCCAAACAATTTAATCGATCGGCATATCTCTAAATTAACGATCGAGCTGTAAATAATGACTAAACCGCTCCGACAATCGATCGACCGTAATCGATCGCGTCCAATACTCTACTAGTGTATGGCCGAAAGCATAAGCATTTTTATTTGGAGCAGCAGCGTTATTTAGTAATAATGGCCATAGAGCTAAGAGATCGAAATCGAAGCTCGTTCCGAGCGACTTCATCAACGATTTCGGCTGGCTAGTATTTAACAACGAGTGCAGATCGTAAGCCATTTGCAACTTCCCAATAACGACGGGTAACTGCTCGACGGGAATTTGGGCGGCGAGGACTTGCGCCAGTGCTGGCGTGCCAGTCGTCATTGTGGAGATAAACTCTAGCACGGGACTTTTGAGCAGTTGGGTGAGTCCCTGCGTCGTCGTCATCTGGAGACTGTAGCGATCGATAATTTGCGCCGCCGCCACAATCCGCGCATCGAGATTGCGTAAAAAGCGGGCGAGGCGAATCTGCTTACTCGGCTCGATTTTTTGGAGTAGGGCTAATGATAAAGTATCGATACCCCAAGCCGCTCGTTCGCGTAGCGTCGGCTCTGCCGAATCGATGTTGGGATCGGCATTAACTATCGGTAAAACTAGATCGCAGTACTCAGCTAAAAATTCATTCCGATATGCCGTCGCTTCGCGAATGGCAACTTCCTTGGGACGCGTCCCCCATTGCCAATCATAAGGCGGCGTCCACTCCCGCAGCGGGCGGACTCGATCGACTTGCGTGACAATCGTTACTACTGGCAAATCGGGGGCGGTATTCTTCAGCTCCTGCAAAAAGTCCCGATCCATCTGCAACGCCGGATCGAGAGCTGGAGTCACTAATAATAATAGATCCGCCGTCGCCGCATAAGTGAGGACTTGCGATCGCAAATCCTCACGACTGGCTTGCTCATAGCCAGGACTATCCCACAGCGTCAAGCTCTCACCACTGTCAGTTTGCCATTGATAATTTTGGATCTTGTCAGTACTGGGCAAGACATCGACAACGGCTAATTCTGACTCAAATAACGTGTTAATCAGGCTACTTTTGCCCGCTCCAGTCCGCCCGACTAACAGAATATCGATCGGTTTTTGCTCGATCTTGGCAGGCGGTTCGGCAGCCACCAGGATCTCGCGGAGGCTTTGGGTATTGGCGGTGGTGGGAGCTTTCGGCGCGATCGGTTGCAAAGACGGGATCTGACCGCTATATAGTGCCACAGCTTGACGACAGAGGTTCGTTAAGGCCGCTTCGCGAGTCAGTTGACCCAAATTTACTAAAAGCTGACGATCGGCCATACTCGCCGACCCCTTGGTGGCACGCTTGGCGATCGCCGCAGCGGGATTGAGTACCCATTGTGCCCAGTTCCACACTTGTAGGAATTTCTGTGCGGATGGTGCTAATTTTTGATAGGTTTCGTAGGCTTCATAAGTCTGAGCGATCGTCACGCGATTGAGTGCGGGAGCGAGTTTCTGCATCCATTCGTCCATATCATCAGTGGTACCCCGAATTAGTCCGTAGGCTTGGGTGACATAGATATTCAGCAGCGGATATTTGACTTCGGGATGGTAGATCTTGGCAATGGCGACGATTAGTTCCTGACACCGCTGCCAAAATGTCGTCCAGTCTTCCCAAATCGGTCGATCGAGTTGAGAATCAGTAATTACCTGTTGGAGTACTGCGGTCACAAGATCGGCAGCATCGCCAGTCAATGGCGTAGCATTGGCAGTAATTGTCTCTAGTTCGCGACTCGCGGCGGCGATCACATCGGCACCTTTCCCGATCGAGGATTGTGTCCAGCGTACCAGCAACCATCGCCAACCGACTAATAATAGAGTCAATACACCCCAAATCCAGTTAATGCCCCACTCATGAATCTGGGTGCCCGCAGCGATCAGCAGGAAGATGACGACACTTGCGATCGGCGATATTAAAATAGCCCACTGCCAAGGTTTTAATTGCATATCGCGCTCCTGTAAGCATCAATCTGACGATATCATATTCGATCGATCTCCGCGAAATACACCGATTGTGTTACAAGTTATTAAGACGTTTTAAATCTATATCTTTGGGATGAGAATTTTATTGTTTTAATTGATTAATCTTGAATATCGGTCATTCACAGTGGGAAACGTTTTTGTAGCCTTGAAAATCGCAATTTCCATAGCTTGCTTAACCCGACGATCGATCCGATGATTTGGGTTCGCCAACGACATTATCTACCGATCGCAAATCATTGGTTTCCGATCTTATTGATGAAAACTTGAATCATTCTTCACTTCTTTTCCTATGCCTTTATCACAACAGCATCCCGCTTCGAGCCAACGGCAATTAACGGTAGATGTAGATCCTAATTGGCACACACTGACGATCGATCGAACCTGCTCACAACTCGAAACAAACGATCGAACAGGTTTAACCGATCAACAAGTAATCGATCGACAACAAGAATTTGGCGCGAATGAATTAGTAGCAACGGCTAGTCGGCAATGGTGGCAGATTCTCCTCGATCAATTTACCAATATTATGTTGGTAATGTTGCTCGTCGTGGCGGTGGTTTCTGGTATCTTTGACTTTATGGAAATTCAGGCGGGAAAGACAACTGGATTGCCGTATAAAGATACGATCGCCATTCTCTCGATCGTCATCCTCAACGGGATTTTAGGTTATTTCCAAGAAAGCCGCGCCGAACAAGCATTAGCCGCCCTCAAACGGATGGCTGCACCCCAGGTGAGGGTATTACGCGACAGC